>NZ_JAVRCL010000033.1:0-90975 GCF_034530775.1 Nostoc sp. DedSLP04
TGATTAACTCAGCCCTGCTGGGTCGTTTTGCATAGCTTAGTCTAAACTCCAGTTAGTACATCTAAAACAGAAATTTATCGGCATGGCTAGGGTTTACATCCGTCAAGCATTAAAACTTAACCCGCAAGATTCACTAGCTTTGAAATACGCTACCAGACTGAAAATTGAACCGAGTGAAAATACCAATCCGAAATCAATGGCTAAAGCTCTGAGTATTGCGAGTTTATTAAGTCGATTTAACAAAGGGAAACCTTCTCAAGTCAAGTGTTGAAATTTCGGTAACAAACCGTACTAAAACCGAAGCTTCGTGACTAGATTACTCCCCTAGACTAAAATAATAAATAGAAGTAAAACTATTAAGCTACTGAGTCTGGGCGCTCAGTTTAATATAAGCAATATGGGATTCTTCGATTCGGAAATAGTTCAGCAAGAAGCAAAACAGCTGTTTGAGGATTATCAAGCGCTGATCAAGCTTGGCAACAGCTACGGCAAATTTGACCGCGATGGCAAAAAGCTGTTTATTGAGCAAATGGAAACCATGATGGATCGGTACCGCATCTTTATGAAGCGCTTCGAGCTATCAGAAGATTTCATGGCACAAATGACAGTAGAACAACTGAAAACGCAATTAGGTCAGTTCGGTGTCACTCCGCAACAAATGTTTGACCAAATGCACCTCACTTTAGAACGGATGAAAGCCGAGCTAGAAAAACAGCCCTAACAAAAGTTAGGAGTTGGGAGTTAGGAGTTCTCAATAAACTCATAACTCATAACTTATCACTCCTAACTTTAATTTGACTTGGGACGAGAAAACTGGGAAGGTGACTTGAAGTTTTCTACGGGTACGTTCTTAAGTGCCTTCTCCATAAAATCTTTCCAAATGGGAGCAACCATGACACCACCTGTGGCATGGTCAGCTAATTGTCTGTTGTCATCTCTCCCTACCCAAACAGCAGTTGTCAACTGTGGCACAGTGCCAACAAACCAAATATCTTTTTCTGATGATGTTGTTCCGGTTTTCCCTGCGGCTGGGCGACCGAGAGCAGCACCTTTACCTGTACCTTCAGTGATTACCGATCGCATCACATCGATAATTGCGGCTGATGCCCAAGGATCGAGAACTAGCTGTGGTTTAGGAGTGTTATCTAGCAACACGTTACCACTACTATCGGTGACACGGGCAATTACAGTTGGTGGAGATTGCCAGCCATAATTAGCAAAGGTAGCATAGGCACTAGCCATTTCCAGAGGAGTGACACCAATTGCACCAAGTGGTAAGGAAGTAACAGGTTCCATTGGACTCATAATGCCCAAAGTACGACACGTTTCTATAACTCTATTCATCCCTACAGCCTTACCAATCTTGATCACCGGAATGTTGCGCGATTGGGCTAAAGCTCTGCGGATTGGCATAGCTCCACTAAAACCGCCATCATAATTTCTGGGAAAGTACCAACCGTTACCATCTCGATAGCTAACTGGGGCATCTACCACCGTTGAGTCTGGCCCATATTTACCAGTAGCAAAAGCAGTATAGTATACAAACGGTTTAAAAGAAGATCCGGGCTGGCGCTGAGATTGAGTTGCACGATTAAATTCACTCGTCTTAGGATCTATACCGCCCACCAGTGCTTTAATAAAATGCGTGCGCGGATCGATTGCCACTAGGGCCATTTGATTCTTAGATAATCCTTGCCCCAGCAGTGTTTTATGCCACTTAACGACAGTTTCCTCAGCCATGATTTGGAAGTTGGCGTCAACTGTAGTTTGCACCCGCATCCCGCCTTTGAGTAGTGTCTCCCGCCCAAACTTTTTAGCCAACTCCTGCGCTACGGTATTGGTTACATAAGGTAAGGCACTACCTTGAAAGGATTTGATTCTCCCAAGTTTGATTTCTTGCTTGAGGGCATTATCGTATTCTGACTGGTTGATCCAGTTCAATTCCAGCATCCGTCCCAGCACTTCTTTTTGTTTCTGTTTTGCCAGCTTCATGCTCACAAACGGGCTAAATTCTTCTGGTGCTTGGATCAAACCCGCCATCATTGCTGACTCACCCAAGCTTAAATATTCTGATGATTTATTAAAGTAACTGCGGGCTGCCGTTTGTACACCATAATTGTTATGACCCCAATAAACTTGATTGAGGTACATTTCTAATATTTGGTCTTTAGTGAGAATTTGTTCTAACCGGATTGCTAGCACAGCCTCTGCTAACTTACGGGTAAAGGCCCGTTTTTGAGACAAAAACAGGTTTTTTACCAATTGCATAGTCACAGTAGAGCCACCCTCTTTGACTCCACCTGCTACAGCGTTAACTACTATAGCCCGGCCAACACCAGTGGGATTAATACCGTGGTGATCGTAGAAGTGACTATCTTCACTTGCTAATACCGCGCGTTTTAAGTTCGGAGAAATTCTATCTAGAGGTACGACTTCCCGGTTGGCTTCCCCGTGAATACTGGTTAAGAGCTTGCCCTTAACGTCATAAATGTAAGTCGTTTCTGAGGGGAAGAAGTTACGTAGCTGTCTCACATCTGGCAAATTACGGAAACTGATGGCTAAACCAACCAGTCCTCCGGCTACAATGGAACTTGCCAGCATGGTGATTGATAGGAGAGTACCGCCAGTTACCTGACCAACTCCTTTCAAAAACTCAAAACCTGATGAAGCCCGACGCTGTGGCTGTTTATCTTCAAAAGTCCTAGACGACGACACGGCTATTTCACTTCCTCACTTGTAAATTTAACTGTAATTGATTGGGTGAAGCAAGGCGGTTAGTTTTTTGCAATTATAGTAGTTTGGCAGATGAGAAAGCGGATAAATTGCAAGTGTTTATAACCAACTTAACTTCTAGTGTGCAAAACATAGCTAATAATCAGTCTCTTAATATGACGCAAGATTTTGCTTGGCTGCGTCGTGGTGTAGTAGAAGTTTTCCCACAATCAACTGATGTTAACAGCGAAAGTCTAGAAAGGCTCTTACTAACTACAGACAAACCTTTAAGGGTCAAATTGGGAATTGACCCTACAGGTACTGATATTCATCTTGGTCATAGCATACCAGTACGAAAACTGCGAGGATTTCAAGATGCAGGTCATACAGCAGTTTTAATTATTGGCGATTTTACAGCACGTATTGGCGATCCAACTGGTAAATCTGAAGTGCGTCGTCAACTTACAGAAGCAGATGTAGCTAAAAATGCTCAGACTTATTTAGATCAAGTACGTCCTATCTTGGATTTTGACACACCAGGAAGGTTAGAGGTGCGCTATAACTCCGAATGGCTCTCTAAGCTCAACTTAGAGAAAATTTTGGAGTTACTCTCCACGATGACGGTGGGGCAGATGTTAGCGAAGGAAGGATTTGCCGATCGCTATAAAAAAGAGAATCCGATTTTTATCCATGAGTTCCTGTACCCGTTAATGCAAGGTTTTGATTCGGTTGCAGTTGAGGCAGATGTGGAATTAGGCGGCACCGATCAGAAATTTAATATTGCTGTAGGTAGAGATTTGCAGCGCCATTTTGGTCAAAAGCCCCAATTTGGAATGCTGCTGCCAATTTTGATTGGCACAGATGGCGTGCAAAAAATGTCTAAGTCTTTAGGTAATTATATCGGATTGTCAGAACACGCAGGACAAAAGTATCAAAAGTTGCAAGGAGTTCCCGATAATCTCCTAGAACAGTATTTTGAACTGTTGACGGATTTACCTTTGGATCGACTGCCAGAAAATCCCCGCGATCGCCAAACACTCTTAGCATGGGAAGTTGTTAAACAGTACCACGGCCAACAAGCAGCCCAAGAGGCCAAAGAAGCAGCCCAAAGCGGCGGCAAAGAAGGTGCAGTTCCAGAATTTTCTCTAGCTGGCGTGCAGCAGTTTCCCGCGAAGTTAGCTTATATTCTCAATGTCACTGGCTTGTGCAAAAGTACAGGTGAAGGAAAGCGGAAAATTCAAGAGGGTGGCGTGCGTTTAGATGGCGATCGCATCACTGATGCTGATACCACTTTTGATGCTCCTGGTGAATTACAAGGTAAAGTTTTACAAGTTGGAAAAAATAAGTTTGTGCGCTTAGTACCCTAAATTGGGAGTCAGAATGAAAAAACTAATGACAAATGACCAATGACCAATGACAAAATAATTGTGGCTTTGGATGTGCCAGATGAACAAGCTGCGATCGCACTTTTAGATCAACTCCCGCAAGTTGGTTTTTGGAAAGTCGGTTTAGAGTTGTTTACCAGCACTGGCCCGAAAATTCTGGAAGTGTTAAAGTCTCGGCAAAAGCGCATTTTCTTGGATTTAAAGTTTGATGATATCCCCAATACCGTTGCTGGTGCTTGCCGGAGTGCAGCTAGATACGGAGTGGATTTACTGACAATTCATGCTACTGCTGGTAGAGATGCCCTGAAAGCCGCAACTGAGGCGGCACAGGAAGGGGCTGCAAAAGCAGGTGTACAACCACCAAAGTTAATTGCGATTACTCTGCTAACGAGCATTTCTGCCAGACAGTTGGCATTTGATTTAAAAATACCTCTAGAATTGCCAGAATATGCTCTAGAAATGGCCCTACTGGCTCAGGAATCTGGTTTGGATGGGGTAGTTTGTTCGCCTCAAGAGGTGGCACAGCTACGACAAACTTGTGGAAATGACTTTTTACTAGTTTGTCCGGGGGTTAGACCAACTTGGGCTGATATTGGCGATCAAAAGCGATCGCTCACTCCAGCACAAGCTATTATTGCTGGTGCAGATTATCTAGTGATTGGGCGTCCCATCACCACTGCTACTGAGCCTGAGTTAGCCTGGAAGAGGATTTCTGAGGAGTTGATCGCGGTGGCATGAAGCTTAGAGTCAGTGAGAAACTCAGAGTCCAGGGTGTAGAGAAGAACAATCTTGCCTCTTGGCTCAGTCAGAAAAATTATAGTTTCCTGTTTGCTTGTGGCTTCTGGGTTGTAGTCTCAAATAGCTTTGCTTACCCAGCCTTCTCGATAAACCCTATCCCTAAACCCTCGGCGCTAGCAGAAAGGGAAAATCTCAACAATGGTGCGAAGTCTTTGTGTTCTGAGCAAAATTTAGAAACATTAACTATACAGCTATTACAAGATTTACCTAGTTATACCAATCGTGCTAGTCAACGCGCCCGCCGCCTCAGTAGAAGCAGTCAGGTTTACAGTTATATGTTAGTGGCAGGAAGACCTGAGTTTACTCCTCTGCCCCTTAACCTTGAAGAATATAGTGCAGATACGTCTAAAAGTGCTGCATCAGAAGTTGAGCAAGTTTTCTTTACTACCTTGGAGCGGCAGTACATAGATCGGAAAGTTGTAGAATTACAAGAATTTCACTGGCTGTTATTGACTAAAACTAAAAGTGGTTGGCAACTAGTGATGATGTTTTCTCAAGTTGGTTCCTATTCACAACAGCAGCCACTATCTCCACCACGAGATAGTAGTAACGGTACTGTTGCCCAAGGAGTTAAAGCTTGGTTGCGCGATTGTGAAGCTGGAAGTTTACGTTAATAAAACCTAATTCCCAATCTTCGTAAATTAGAAGAATATTAAGTAATGTCTAAAAATACTTACTCAAATTCTCTATAAACAGGATTATCACTTGTGGTTAGAAACTATATTAAAATAAATGCAATAACGAGATTTAGAACATCTTGATTAGGATCGTTTGATTGAGGAGATTTAAAGATTGAATAATGAACAATAACACAAGTTTGAAAGTTATTTACTTTCTTTGAAATGCTCTGGCGCGGCATAGCCCCTTGTTAAAGGTAAGCTAACTTTTTACAGCACGGCGTAAATAAATTACTCATTTCAAATCAATAAAATGCTTACGCTGTATACCTGTTTGAATTTTGTTCGCGAGTCCGCAAGCGTCATTGTGAATTTTGAATTAGCCTTTTGCGGTACTAGTTATTTTCATAGAAGATACATTACCTAACTAGCTCGTATCAGTATGATTTTACCTGTATCTTTAGGAATATTTTTAGGAAAAATAGCTAATAAATAGCTAAAAGAAGCAGACATTATTTAAAAACGCAGATTGGCTTGAATTTAAGCGTTGTAACTCCCGTTTTTTGGCGATAACATGGAAAGAAGTTTATTTCAAGCTTTATCAAACCGCCTTTAGCGTCAGTTTTTTTATGGACATTCAGTTAATTAACATCGGGTTTGGTAACATCGTGTCTGCCAACCGAGTAGTTGCCATTGTCAGTCCAGAGTCTGCCCCGATTAAGCGGATTATTACCGATGCACGGGATAGAGGTCAACTGATTGATGCAACTTACGGTCGTCGCACGAGAGCTGTAATTATCACCGATTCCAGCCACGTAATTCTGTCAGCAATTCAGCCGGAAACGGTAGCGAATCGCTTTGTAATTTCTCGCGATCATCAAACTGTAGATAATTGACTAGCAGTGGATTTTTCCCACTCCTGTTTGTACCGGATCGGTAGTACCATGTGAATTAGACAAATTTTATGTCACTCTTGCTACAAATTCTTTAGTCATTAGTGGACTAAACCAAGAACACAAGACTAATGAATAATATGTATTGATTGATTCACAGGTTGAAGGGATGATGCCAGCTTTACCCATCCAGAGTAGTGCGACTACCGAAGAATGCTTACATTTAGGCAGGTTAATTGTTTTAACTGGCCCCAGTGGGGTCGGCAAAGGTACTTTAATGCGATCGCTCCTAGAGCGTCATCCAGAACTCTATTATTCCGTATCTGTGACAACTCGTTCTCCCCGTCCAGGGGAAATCGATGGCAAAAGTTATTACTTCATCAGTCGCAGTAAGTTTGAACAATTAGTTGCTGAAGGTGAATTTTTAGAATGGGCAGAATTTGCTGGTAACTATTACGGCACACCCCGTGAAGCAGTACTTAACCAAATTCATTTCGGTAAGTTGGTGGTGCTGGAAATTGAACTAGAAGGGGCAAGACAAATTCGTGCTTCCTTCCCCAGTGCCCTCAGCATTTTTATTTTACCGCCTTCCTTTGATGAATTAGAGAAACGAATACGCTCTCGTGCCCAAGATTCTGAAGAAGCAATCGCCCGTCGTCTGCTTCACGCCCAAGAAGAAATTCAAGCCGCAGATGAATTTGATATTCAAATCGTTAATGACGATTTTGAAACTGCTTTAAATGATATTGAAGGAGTTTTGTTTAAATAAATTAGGAGTTAAGAGTTAGAAGTTATGAATTATAAACTCCTAATTCTTAACTCCTGTATAGACGCGATTAATGAGCCAGCGCGTTGCGGGGGTTCCCACGGCAATCGCTCATGGGGGGAACCCCCAAGACCGCGCTGCCTCCCCGTTGTAGCGACTGGCGTCGCGTCTCTACTGCTAACTCCCAGTAATTAACCAAATAGACCTTGAATTAGTGCCAAATTACTGGTCAAAAAGTAAGCAACTACTGCACCACCAATACCACCAATCAAGAAAGAACTGCCGAAGTTGTTCCAGCTTTCTTTAGAGTTAAAAGCATCTGCTGGAGGCTTGGGTACGGTAACACTAGGAAGTGCTTTGGGTGGATTGCTATTTGCATACAGCGATAGAGCGCCTGTGAGAACTACAACCAAGCCAATGGCTGATAGTAACCCAGCTAAGTTAGCATTATCTGTGTCCCGCAGTGGGCCTAATTTGGCAAAGGGGCCAAATAGCCAGTAACCATGAGCCATACCAACTTCCAAACCGCGTCTAGCAGGAGCCAAACCTGGGCGATAGGCAGGTAAATTATTAATAAACCCCTTGATCAAAGGAGAAGAATTAACCGGGGTTTCTAAGTTGCCTATCTGTGGATCGCCAAATGCGGGAAAAACAACTTCCCGATTTCTAGGATCGCTGGGAAGATTCTTTGATGCATCTACTGCTTGTGCCATATTTTATGTTCGCCTCTAAATTAAAATGGTGGCATTTTTATATTAATAATAATTGTCGCTCAAGAAGCATTTTGTTTAGGAAGTTTAGAAAAATTAATTTAGCTGATTTTAAAACCGTGAAACTCGCGATCTGTAAACAGTATCACGAGTTTCAAAAAACTATTTTTGCCGGCTATTTTAGTGATAATTCTGCCTAACTAAGCTGAAAAAATCAACTACACAATATTAAGCAAAAAACAAGACAATGATTCAACAGTCCTAAATCCCATTAGACACTTATGGTAGTGGGTGGAAAAGTAGGTCGGGGAAAAAGCGGTTGAATTCAATCAAGATCCCTGCTGTGATGAACAGCCATATCGTAGCGGCCACGGGTGCTGTAGAAATGAATTTAATCAAATAAGCTGATTGATCGCCTTTGTCTGCCATGAATTTAGTCTCCAAAAGGAATGAATTATTTAAGCTGATTTAGCGTGGAGAAATGGGGATTTCTGTATCCTTGGCCGCTAATTTGTTTGAAAGGAGTTCTTGGACTGCTGCTACTGGCCAAGTAAAGCCTGACGCTATTATGGGTAGTGCCAAAGCAAAATCGATTTGGATTTCTTTTTGTTCAGTATTCGGGTCTTTTTTGATTGTTTGCAGATAGGTACGACCTACCCAGCCAATCCAACCAGCAATATATAGAAACAGAATGCTAGGGATCAAAAAGTCACCAGCATGATCTAGACGGCCATCAACAATCAAGTGGGGATAGCCTTCAGGACCACACAGTTCTTGAGAATAACGCTCAAACCGCTTTCTCCCAGATTCGGGGTCAGCGGTGGTATTACGGGCATTAGCTGCTAGCTGTTGAAAAGCGGGATTGTCTTTACACGGTGTCAAATTAGCCCCTAAAGCTTGTGCTGGGGGGGCAAAATTGAACCAAAGGCTAATCGCTAACATCAAAGCAAACAATCGTCGCATAGAGTTGTTTCCTTTTATTACAAAACAAGAAGTTCTTTGTACAAAACGAAGCGGCTTGTACAGTTGTTTTTTTGCATAACTAGGAAGTCATCATACTCTTGGGTGGGAACCGAGTAAAGTTTAAGTAAATAAAAGTTAAAGCTTCTCAACCAAAATTAGTGCTGAGTTCCGAGTGCTGTTAGCAAAAACGGGGCGTTTAGCCTGTCCTCAGTAGAAGAGTTGTTGTAGGGTAGTAAAGAAGCAAGATTTTTTCTTTACTATTCAGGACTCAGCACTCAGCACTCAGCACTCAGCACTCTCAATGACAACCGTTTTAGCAATAGAAACCAGTTGTGATGAAACAGCCGTCGCAATTGTTAACAATCGTAAAGTTTGCAGCAGTATCGTAGCCTCGCAAATTTCAGTCCATGAGCAGTATGGCGGGGTAGTACCAGAAGTAGCATCTCGCCAGCACTTGGAAACGATAAATGTTGCGATCGCACAAGCCTTAGAGCAAGCTCAACTAGATTGGAGACAAATTGACGCAATTGCCGCCACTTGTGCCCCTGGACTCGTAGGAGCGCTATTGGTGGGATTAACTGCTGCCAAAACTCTAGCGATGGTACATAATAAGCCATTTTTGGGAGTTCATCACCTCGAAGGTCACATCTGTGCAACTTACTTGAGCGAACCAACTTTAAATCCCCCTTTTCTTAGCTTACTGGTTTCAGGCGGACATACAAGCTTGATTTATGTCAAAGATTGTGGTATTTACGAAACTCTGGGACAAACCCGTGATGATGCTGCGGGTGAAGCCTTTGATAAAGTGGCGCGATTGTTAAAGCTGGGTTATCCCGGTGGACCAGCGATCGACAAGTTGGCACAGCAGGGTAATCCTCAAGCCTTTGCTTTACCGGAAGGAAAAGTTTCTTTACCTGGTGGGGGGTTTCATCGTTATGATGCGAGTTTTAGTGGGTTAAAAACGGCTGTATTACGTTTAGTGCAGCAGTTAGAAAAAGATAGTGGACAAGTG
Organism: Nostoc sp. DedSLP04; assembly: GCF_034530775.1. Taxonomy (NCBI): domain Bacteria; kingdom Bacillati; phylum Cyanobacteriota; class Cyanophyceae; order Nostocales; family Nostocaceae; genus Nostoc; species Nostoc sp. DedSLP04. The sequence continues at coordinate 9,857 of NZ_JAVRCL010000033.1, forward strand.
CCAGTGGCAGATATAGCAGCGAGCTTTCAGGATGCGGTAGCCCGATCGCTAACCAAAAGAGCGATCGCCTGTGCCCTTGACTATAGTCTAGACACAATTGCCATTGGTGGCGGTGTAGCTGCTAACAGCGGGTTGAGAAAAAACCTTCAAGCCGCCGCTGTTAAACATAACCTACGCGTCCTATTCCCACCTCTAAAATTCTGTACCGATAACGCCGCCATGATTGGCTGTGCCGCCGCTGACCATCTATCCCGTGGTCATACGTCTCCTTTGACACTAGGCGTTGAATCTAGATTAGGGCTTACTCAGGTGATGAAGTTGTATCAACCTGTTGAGTAGTCATTTGTCATTTGTCATTTGTACCTACCAATGCCCAATACAACTCTTGGAGAGGCTGCACTTCTCTACGAGACCCTGCGCGAACGACTACGCCCTTCTCTACGAGAGGCTGCGCTCAGGACAAGCTCTGTTACCACGCCAACGACTTCTCTTCGAGACGCACTCGCGTTCGCGGTAGTTGAATCTCGACTCACAACGACTGCACGGTAGTTGAGCGTAGTCGAAACTCAGTGCAAGTCGCTCGATTACCGCGCAACGATGCACTGAACGCAGTCGTTGTGTCGAAACTCAGTACAAGTGCCCAATGCCCAATGCCCTATACCCTATAACTATTGACTATCGCCCGAATGTGATCGGCCACTGCATCCGGCTGTTCTAACATAGCCAGGTGTCCGCAATTAGGAATTTCCAAAACATTGTCACCACAATATTGAAAAAGCCTGTGAAAGCTGGCTAAATGGCGCACATACTTGGGTTCCATAACCTTGTCTTCCGCGCCAGCCAAAAAATAAACTGGCTGCTTCAGTTGGGATACTAGCTCAGGTAAACGATTGATTTCTTCTTCAGTTGTGGAGTCTAACAAAGTTCCCAGAGCGGCTTCTGGGTCAGCCACAACGAAATCTATTACTCGTTGACGTGCCCAATAGCGCTCTAAAGGACGAGCTACACTAGCTCTGGTAAACAGCAAATCAATCAAAGGCACTTGGGACAGCCAGCGCGGACGGACTTGCAAAAATTTCTGACCCGCCGAGCGAAACTGCTCAAAGGCTTCTTTGAGGTAAATACCACCGCCAGCGTTGATACAGATAACTCCCTTAATACGCTCAGGTATTTGATCTGCTCCCCAAAGAGCGATCGTCCCGCCTAATGAGTGACCAATTAGCCAAGCACTTCTAATATTCAACTGTTTCAGGAGAACTGCTAAATCTTGAGTATACGCAGCAGGAGTATAAAGAGAATCGAAAGATGAGTCAGGCATACTACTGGAGATGGGCGTCATACTCAAAGACGTTTGTGCTTGACTAAAATCGGTTTTTATCTGAGATTGGGATTCACCAAAACCCCGCAAATCATAGGACAAGCACTGCAAATCATCTGATAGGCGGGAAATCACAGGTTGCCAATATCCACGGCTATTGAGCCAACCGTGGATAAATACCAAAGCATGGGGGCAGGAAGTGGGAGCCGTTAGCTCGTATGCGTGTGGAACGCCCAAGATTTCGATAGTTGCCATACTTGTATCGTACCCTTAAGGATGGGTGCGACTAAATACTAAAGTAGAAAGAGTTAGAAGTTAGGAGTGAGGAATTTTTAACTCATAACTCATAACTCATAACTTCTCACTTTTTTATTTACCCAGCAACCTCTGTCGCACTCCTTCAGCAATTTTGTGACCCAGATATTCAGGAATGAGGCTTTCATTCGGCCCTAACAAGTAGAGAATTAGCCGTGTACGTCCGCGCCAAACCAGTAAATTGGCATTGACTACCAAAAGGTCTTCCTGCCAGATAGCATACATCACTTTGTAGAATAATCCTGGTTGATTATCAGCTTCAATCACTAGAGCAGGGAGATGAAATACTGGATCGACATAAAACTCAGTTTGTACCTGCTCTAAGCCAGTGTCAAGATTAAATTCTACCGCCAGCATCTCTTCTACCTCAAACCGACCTCCTAAAGCCTCGCGAATTGCGCGACAGACATTTTCTGCGGTTTTCTCGGTCAAGGCTTTACTACCACGAGATACCAAAAGTTTGATAAAAACTAACATTGGCGGACGGATTTGACCATATAGACTTAAACCGTGGATAGTCAACCCATAAGCTGCTAGTACACCAAAAATATCGCTGAGGAGAAAAGACTGGTTGCGGTAAGCAAAATGCAGGGCACTTTTGCTTCCTTCCGGTTTTAGTTCAATAACAGCGCGTCTAGTTTTATAGAGACGGTAGGCTAACCGCAAATTTTGCAGTTGAATTTCACTACTGACAAATTGCTCATAAAACTGGGGAAACGCTCGGTTAAAGCGCTTTAGGAGTTCCAGTGTCGAAGATTTTAAACCAGAAGCCATTGTTAAGGGTAAAACTCGCTTGCTTTCGTCATCTGGGGGCTGGGTGTTGAGGGTTGGGTGTTAAGGACTAAGGACTGAGGATTGGGGACTGGGAGGACAAGGGGACAACAGAAGAGTGTTCTCGATACCCAATGCCCAATCCCGTGTATACAATTCACTCCTAAGCTAACGTGCATTTAAGCTCTATAGGAGCAATTGCCAGGATTAGGTTTTTCCATTATGAATTTTGAATTTTGAATTGTTTATATCCTTACGCTTTTGGTGAATTTCTCCTAGCCTTTACAACAAAATGCTAAAGTTGAAAATGATTGGTGTGAAACACGCTCTAACTAGCTGTTACCATTGCAAATCCCGAAAACAACCGAAAAAATTTGAGTGTAATAGGGTAATAAATGGGGGTAGCGATGTTAAAAGTGAATCAACACTCCTGAGAGTGGAAACCAATTCAGTTATACTACCCGAACCGCGTTGGCATGGGTTTTTGGAAAACTTGGTTTAGTACTCCTGAATCTGTAGGGACAACTAGGACAAATCTCTTTGAAGAGCATACAGCAGAAACTGCGGGCAACTCCAGCCCCAGTAGTATTAGCGAAGCTGCTTCAAAGGAGGCTCGGATCGTCTTCAGTACGGAACGAGATATTGACCTATATGAGCTAGAAGAACTCTGTGATGCAGTTGGTTGGTCGCGTCGTCCTCTAAGAAAAGTAAAAAAAGCTATTGAGCATAGTTTTCTCGTTGCTTCAATGTGGCAAGTGAGAGGAAACCAAAAGCGGCTCATTGGTTTTGCCCGTGCTACCTCAGATCACGCCTTTAATGCCACTATCTGGGATGTAGTGGTTCACCCAGACTTTCAAAGTCAAGGACTGGGGAAGGCGCTAATGAAATACGTTCTCAAAAAACTTAGGAGTGAAGAAATTAGTAATGTCACTCTCTTCGCTGACCCCCATGTTGTAGATTTCTACCGAACTATGGGGTTTATGGCCGATCCAGAAGGCATCAAAGGCATGTTCTGGTATCCTCACTAATGCTCAATCCAAATAAAACCCGATTCGCACAATAAAATCAGGTATAGTAGTACAAATCTATTATTTAAATTTGGTTTGACAAGGTTTAGCCGACGAACGCACAAGTAATATCTCTTGTAAAACTAAGTCGGCAGACAAACCTTTAACCTTTATCAGTCCAAATATCTAAATCTAGCTAATATTTGCAGAAGATATAAATATATTAGGCATGAGCAGTGTTATGTGATATGATTGCCTTAACGCTTTTGTGAAAGCGCGATCGCTTTGATGGGGAGCTAAAAACCAAACCCAAAAAAGCGGATGAGTATAACGGGATGTAGCGCAGCTTGGTAGCGCGCCTGCTTTGGGAGCAGGATGCCGCAGGTTCAAATCCTGTCATCCCGATTTAATTAATATAGTTAACACTTAGGGTAATTAGCCAGGTTTTCTTTGCTAAATATGCAATTGAATTACATATTTTTACGGAGAAGACCAATTAGGCTGTTTTGTAGTTGAAGCCTAACAGACAAATTTCGTCATTAAATAGTAAGATATTCTGAACACTAAGCTTTGTATAGATTTGAGAAGATACAGCAGTTTGCAACTAAGTGAGGTACAAAACCAAAGGCTTACAAATTAAATTATTCTTCTGCCTTCTGCCTTCTGCCTTCTGCCTCCTGCCTCAAAACCAATGACTTTGTACTTCATACAAATGAAAACTGCTGTATTAAAGCAATCGCAGATGGAACGATTGATTAACTAATAGCGTCAACTAATTTTAGAAAAAGCCGATAAAATGGCATTTATCATCTCCAAGGTTGGAGAGATGGATAGGCTTTTTGCTGTTTGAGAAGACATATAATTAGCATCTACGGCATTTCGCGGTCAATAGCGAAGCAAACCTAGAAAAACACAACGTTAGCACAGCCAACTTGTGAAAACGATACTATAGCAACTCTAAATAGTTAGGGAACATTGGATTTTGACCGTTGACGCTTAACACTCAACCTCAACGCGCATAATGAATTTTTCAAAACTAAAATGAATTGCTATATAACTAAAGCTAGTTGGTGCTGTGCAAATCCAACCATTTGTTTAATTTAATTGGACTATTGATGCGAGGAGCAGTCATGAAATCATTTATTCGCTTAGGCGCAACATTGGGTATAGCTGGCAGTGTATTTTTAACAGGGCTTTCAGGAATAGGCAATATACCAGGAATGGGCAATCTAGAGGCGATCGCTCTGCCACAAGATCAGGTAGTGAAAAAGCTCCAAGAAGTACCAGTATTCACGCTCACCAATCCTAAAGGCGAATTTGTAGTTCTTTCAAGAAACAACGCATCCAAGCCGATCTCACAAGTGGGATTTTTTATTAGCAAGCAAGATGCTCAAAAATTCCTTGACAATCGGCTCAAAAAAGAAAATCCCCAGTTAGCAGGCACTCTACAGGTTAGACCTTTGTCCTTGGCAGACTACTATAAAATAGTTCAAGAAAGCAAAAAGAAATCAGATTCTGTGATTTATACTTTAGTTCCGACGCAACAACAAGTAGCTTCGGCAACAAGTATGATCAATCAAAATGGTAAAAAGGTAGAGCAATTCAATGGTATTCCTCTATTTGTACCCAAATTTAAGAAAGATAATAGCTATCTGACTATTCCCCTTGCTAAAGGTAATGAGCGATACATCCCTTTCTTTTTTGAGAAAGAACAAGCAGTGGCTCTGTTAGAGGAATTCAAAAAAGCCGTGCCAAAGGAAGGAGCCAATACTGAAATTCAGGTGGTAGATTTGTACGGTGTTATGGAAGCTCTCAATAGCAGCAGCGATCCTAGTATCAATAAAATTGTTCTGTATCCATCACGGGAGTCGATCAACTTTATTCGCTCCCTGGCGCCAAATCAATCACCAGCTGCCAAGCCAGCTGCCGCCCCCGCTCCGAAAAAATAACGGATATGCGCTCCAAGGTTGAGGTATGGGGGAGAAACATCCGATAGTCTCTGGTTTACAACTTTGGCAGTGGCGGAATGCAGCTCTTGAAGCAGCGATCGCCACTGATGTTCCACTAATGGAAGTAGATTGGTTGCTCCTCGAAGTTGCAGGTTTAGACCGCTTGGCACTGCGTTTGGAATCTTTCAAAAACTGGCCGCAAATTCAACTGCAATTGCCGCTAGAAGAGTTAGACCATCTGTGGCAGAGGCGATTAAACGATCGCTTACCAGTGCAGTACATTGCTGGTGTGACACCTTGGCGTAACTTTCAAATTGCGGTGTCAAGCGCAGTTTTGATTCCCAGACCAGAAACAGAGTGCTTAATTGATTTAGCTTTAGCAGCTGCTAACGGTGTCTCAGGACATTGGGCAGATTTGGGTACTGGGAGTGGTGCGATCGCCATCGGATTAGCAGATGTCTTGCCAAAAGCAACAATTCATGCAGTTGATTACAGTTTAGAGGCTTTGGCGATCGCTCGATCCAACGCCGATAATTTGGCTTTTGCTGACCGGATTCAATTTTATCAAGGTTCTTGGTGGGAGCCACTGACATTCTTAAAAGGTCAGTTCAGTGGTATGGTGTCGAACCCCCCTTACATCCCCACCAGCACTTTACTGACTTTGCAACCAGAAGTCGTTAACCACGAACCACATCTAGCTTTGGATGGTGGTCTTGATGGCTTAGATTGCATTCGTCATTTGATCGAAGTCTCCCCTAGTTATTTGCAATCGGGTGGCGTGTGGCTAATTGAGATGATGGCTGGACAAGCGGATGCAGTGCAAGAACTTTTACAAAATCAAGGTAGCTATTGTAAAATTCAAATTCACGCTGATTTAGCTGGAATTGAACGTTTTGCCTTGGCCTATAAAAGTTAGGAGTGATGAGTTATGAGTTATGAGTTATGAAATTCCTTACTCCTGCACAGACGCGATTAATCGCGTCTCTACTCCTAACTTTGTAAATATGACCCAAGTTTCTTTAGAAAATTTAATAGTTGGCGCACGCGCTGGTCTTTTAGTGAGCTTTCCGACTGATACTGTTCCGGCACTTGCAGCGATACCAGAGAAAGCAGCATTAATTTTTGCGGCGAAACAACGCAGTCAAGACAAACCTTTGATTTTGATGGCGGCTAGTGCTGAAGATTTGTGGCCGTATGTCAAAGGTAGTGAGAATGAATATAAAGTTTGGCAAGAATTAGCAGATAAATATTGGCCAGGAGGGCTGACATTAGTTTTGCCAGCGAGTGAACGCTTACCAAAAGTTATGAATCCTATCGATCCAACAACAATTGGGATTCGAGTACCAAACAGTGCGATCGCTCAAACAATTTTGGCGCAAACAGGCCCTCTTGCCACCACTAGCGCCAATTTTTCTGGTCAGCCGCCTTTGCAAACAATGACAGAAATTGAGACTCAGTTTCCGCAGGTTCTGATAGCAACGACAGAATACCAGAGTGAAATACCAGGGATGGGTATACCTTCCACCGTTGCTAAATGGACAGGGATAAATTGGCAGATTTTACGACAAGGTGCCATCGAGTTAGATTTATCGAGTGATAACTAAGTATAGGTAGTTATAATGTTGTTTTCGTGGTGTTAACAACAGAGAAATCTGAAACTTTAGTTGGCGCTGTTGTACTTAATTAGCAAGTTAATAATTGCCAGATATGAATTGGAGCAACTGGATATATCTAGGAGTAGGAATAGCACTAGGTATGGTTTTCCGTCAGTTATTTGGGCGAGCGCCTAATGTTTTATCTAGCTCATCCCCAGTAGCGCCATCAGCTCAACAGGATATGTCACTAATATCGCAACAGCTACAGCAAACCCAGCTGGCATATCTGATGGCAAAGGAAATGAGCCAGTTTAAAGCTGGTTTTTTGGCGCGGACTACTCATGAATTGCGATCGCCTTTTAATGGTTTGATTGGCTTACATCAATTAATTTTGTCAGATTTGTGTGAAAATCCAGCTGAAGAGCGAGAATTTATTGCCCAAGCTCACGAGCGAACGCTGAAGTTGCTGAAGCTAATGGATGAAATTCTCAATGTTGCAAGAGCTGAACACGGCACTAATAAATTAGATATTCAGCCCAGAGCCTTAGCCGAAATTTTAGAGGAGGTTCATGACTTAACTTATATGCTGGCGGCAAATCGCAATTTTCCCTTACAATTATTACCCGCAGACTCAGAAATTTATGTTTTGACAGATTACCTCTGGCTGCGCCAAGTATTGATAAGTTTAATAGACACTGCCATTACTCAAATGGAGGAAGGCAGCATTTGTATTTCCAGTAGCACCCTACCTACAAACAATTTTGTAAACATTTGGCTAGATTTACCAACCCATGCTGTACCTTGGAGCGAGCCGATTGATTTGCTCAAATTTGAAGATCCGTTGACCCAGATTGACCAAAAAAACGCTACTCTTTCCCCAGGGATGAGACTATTAATCAATCAAACTTTGGTGGAAGTTATGGGAGGAAAGTTAGAAATCTTGCCTTCGACCATTGTCAAGGAACCACATCAGCAGCTTACCAGACTACAAATCTCTATTCCTCTAGTGAGTAGTGCTGAGTCCTGAGTAGTAGAGAGGAAATCTTGCTTTTTAACTACCCTACTACTACAGTTATTATACTTAATACTCAGCGCTCATTGCTCGGAACTATTTCGATGATTCTTGAAGCTGAACTTCTGTAGCAGCAAGGAAAGTACGGTTAGCTTGATTGTGTAGCACCATCGTAGTGGTAGTGTTGCTTTGAAAACCAATCTTTTCGTAGAAACCCTGTTGGTAAGTAGTCATCAGGTAAACTCGCTCAACCGACTTCATACGAGGATGTCTTAAAACGGTTTCTACTAAATTGCTTCCCAACCCACTATGTTGATACTCTGGATGAATCACAACATCCCAAATTGTGGCGCGATAGATGCCATCAGATGTTGCTCTTGCAAAGCCAATGAGCCGATCGCGATTCCACACGGAAATCACTGGCTCACTATTGGCAATAGCTATACCTAAGTCTTCAATACTGCGTCCCTTTGCCCAGAAAGCGGAAACGTTTAACAGTTCTTGGAGTTGATAAAGGTCAATTTCAGACTTGCGATCGCTAAATTTAATCTGAAGATCGTTCATGTATGGCATCCACTTTTAGCAGTATCTTTGAACAGACATTTGATGAAATTAAATATGCATTATTCAGAAATCTTGTAGAGACTTAGCACTACTAAGTCTCTACATTCTTTTTGGGCAGATGTCTATTCAGGAGGCAGGAGGAACCCACCCTTAATAAAGGTGGATTGAAACAAGGACGTTTTATACCTCGCTGCAAGCAGTCTCGGTATAATTATTAGTTTAAACTGGGCTTTAAACCCTGCAAATGCAAGTTTTCATTGATACTCATTCCCTCCTGCCTCCTAACTCCTGCCTTTCTTTGTAAGGTTAAGTCATATTTTGCTATAAATTGCTGTACGTGTAGAGAAAGAAAATTTAATGACAAACCCACTTCCATAGAGGATGAGTTGCTCCCTGTTGACGTATCCGATAAACTTGTTTTTCTAAACGTTGTTTTTCCTGCGGTGGCAGTCCGAGTAGAATATTCCGACTTTGCCAAACTAAAACAGCAGCAGTCATCCCCAGACAAAAAGCGAGACCGAAGGTAGACAGTGGATGGTAGAACAATCCAAATCTCACTGCCACCCAGGTAAAATATTGTTGCCACAGAGCAATTTCTGCACGTAGACCCCACAACGAGGCAGGCGCAATGGTCAGCCATAAACAGCCGACAAACAGCCACCTGCCATATACTGTTAGCTGATGTAGTCTTTGTACTTGTTGAGCAAATGATGGGTCAGATTTCTCAAAGTCTGGGACAGTATTTAATCGTTCTTGCGGTTGATCCATAGGGAAATAAGATTGCAAGGCGTGGGTGAGCAATTCAAAATACTTTCACCCAATTGGGAAATATACACTCTTTTTAACTATCCTGGGAACTGGGAGATGTATCAATCGAATCAGCGTTGTCTAACATTTGGGATTCTCCTTTTCGCTCTCGCCACCAAGTTAGAAGAGTACTGGCGATGAAAATACTCGAATAAGCCCCCATTGTGAAGCCAATAATCAAAGCCAGCGAAAAGTTTTTCAGTGTTTCTCCACCAAATAAAAAGATTGCAGATAATGTCAGTAATACGGTTAAGGTAGTGTTGATCGATCTTGTCAATGTTTGGTTAACCGCATCATCTACAATTTGGGCAATCGGCTGTTCGGGATGGATTTTAAGGGTTTCCCGAATGCGATCGTAAATTACCACTGTATCGTTGACTGAAAAACCTGTGATCGTAAGTAAGGCGACGATAAAAAGGCTATCTACTTCGATGCCTGCCACCAAACCCAAAAATGAAAAAGCCCCAACTGTAATCAAGATATCGTGGAGTAGGGCAACGATCGCAAACACAGCATAATCTAACTGGAAGCGGAAACTCATGTAGATAGTAATACCGATGAAGGAAACTATCAGAGCTAACATCCCGGATGTAAACAGTTCTCTGCCTAATGTGGGACCAACGGAGTCAATCTGGTTCTTTTGTGGGTCAAAAACGCCGATTTCTTCGCTCAAAGCGTTTTGTAATTTGGTACGCTGATCGACACTCAAATCTTTTGACCGAATTAGTACACCATTTTCTACACCATTTTCTGAGACAAGTTGGATACTGCTATCACCTAGTCCCTGTGCTTTTGCTACTTCCCGGACAGCGTTGATATCAATTGGTTTGTCGCAGTTACCGGGTTTGGTGCAATCTCGGACAAACTGCAACCGCGTACCACCGATAAAATCTAAACCGGGGCGTAAGGGGGAACGAATACTAGGTTGTTGCCAAGAAATCACCATTGAGATGATACCAGCGATGATGATAGCGGCAGAAATACTCCACCAAAGCGATCGCGATTTATTAATGCTTAGTTTCATTGAGTCACCTCTGCCTTATTCGATGCTGGCAGGTTTGGACAGAAAAGTTCTGTCTTCCGCAAGGAGTGAATTGAAATTGCCAAAAATAGCAATGTTCGACTACAGGTAATTGCAGTAAACATACTTACAGCTACCCCCAAAGCTAAGGTTAGAGCAAAACCTTTAACTAAACCAGACCCCAACCAAAACAGGGCAGCGCAAGCAATCCATGTAGTGACGTTGCTATCTAAAATACTAGAAAATGCCCGATAAAAACCCGATTCTACAGAACGATACAGAGATTTACCCGCCCGCAATTCTTCCCGCGTCCTTTCAAAAATTAGCACATTGGCATCAACTGCCATCCCAATACTGAGAATAAAACCAGCAATTCCCGGCAAAGTTAGGGTAACGCCCAACAAAGCAAAGGTTGACCAAGTTAAGAGAGAGTAGATCACTAGTGATATATCCGCAATCAATCCTGGTAGTCGATAGTAAACCACCATGAATATTAATACTAAAGTCAAACCACCGACTCCAGCATAAATACTACTTTGAATACTATCTTTACCCAAGGTTGCTCCGACTGTCCGCCTTTCTGCAACTTCTACTGGTACGGGTAATGCACCACCACGTAACTGCACGCCTAAGTCATTGGCTTGTTGGGCGGTAAAACGTCCTGTAATCACCGCAGAACCACCTGTAATCCCAGTAGCGGCAAATTCTATACCTACAGTAGGAGCGCTGATTAGTTCATTGTCTAGAAAAACACCAATGCTACGCCCAGTACCGGCGAGGTTTTTCGTCAAATTGGCAAACAGTTCACCACCCTTTTGGTCGAAGCGAATGGCAACATTCCAGTTGTTACCTTGAGTGGGTTCACCATAGGCATCCTTGAGGTATTTGCCAATTAGTGGTGGATTAGTGCTTTCAAACAATTCTGCGATCGCTTGATTATTTTTTTGTAAGTCTTCTTGATTCTTGACAATTGCCGCTTTGTCGGTACTCTTTCTTAATTCTTCTTGCTTGAATTTCAATTCGGCTCTTGATGCTTGAAAAGCCAGCAGTTGAGTTTCTGTATTCGCCTTTTGGGTACGAAATTCTAACTGTGCTGTACCGCCTAGCACCCGTTCAGCTTGTTCTGGATCGTTAACTCCTGGTAGTTGCACCAGTATTTTATCTGCGCCGACTGTTTGGATTACTGGCTCAGAAACACCTAAACCATTAATCCGGCCTTCGACAACTTTCTTCACACCTTCCAATTCGCGTTCGGTGATTTTGGGGATATCCGCTGATGGTTTCACCTGAATTGTGAGCTGTGAACCTCCGCGCAAGTCCAGCCCCAGAGGTATCGGAATTGTGGCAATCACCGTAATAGCGGCGATTATCAGGACTAAAATCAAAATTAATAGCGATCGCTGTCTTTGCATACCATAACTCGCATCTGACAAAGGCTATAATAGCGCTCTTTTGAGGAGTTATGAGTTGGGAGTTGGGAGTTAGGAGTTGAGAGTTAGGAGTTGATAGTTAGAAGTTGGGAGTTAGGAGTTGTAAATTCAATATTAAATTTTTAACTCCTCACTCCTAACTTTTAACTCTTAACTTTTAGACTCGCAACGCCACCATTTTTTCCACAGCTTCTACTATTTGCTCTGGTTGGATGATTGTTAGTCGTTCCAGATTGCCGTTGTAAGGTGTGGGAATATCTTGGGAAGAAAGTCGTAGTACTGGCGCATCCAATTCATCGAATAAGCGATCGTTGATTGAGGCGATGACTTCTGCTCCAATACCGGCAGTGCGCATCGATTCTTCCACAACAATGACTTTATGAGTTTTACGTATTGATGCACCAATGGTATCAAAATCTAATGGTTTGAGGGATATTAAATCGATAACTTCTGGATCGTATCCTTGTTTTTCAAGAGTTTTGACGGCTTGCACTACATGATGGCGCATCCGCGAGTAAGTAATAATTGTCACATCTTTCCCTGGACGCACAATTTCTGCTTTATCTAGGGGGAGGAGGTATTCTTCTTCTGGTAAATCTTCTTTCAAGTTGTAAAGTAAAACGTGTTCAAAGAACAACACTGGATTATCATCGCGGATAGCGGATTTCAGCAGTCCTTTAGCGTTTCTTGGTGTGGAACAGGCAACAATCTTTAACCCTGGCACAGCTTGGAAGTAGGTTTCTAGTCGCTGGGAATGTTCTGCGCCTAGCTGCCTTCCCACACCTCCAGGGCCGCGAATTACCATTGGAATTTTAAAGTTACCGCCAGAAGTATAGCGGAGCATCCCAGCGTTGTTGGATATTTGATTGAAGGCAAGCAGTAAAAAGCCCATGTTCATGCCTTCAATGATCGGACGCAACCCAGTCATTGCGGCTCCCACAGCCATGCCAGTAAAGCTATTTTCAGCGATGGGGGTATCTAGAATGCGGAGTTCGCCATATTTTTGGTACAGGTCTTTGGTAACTTTATAGGAACCGCCGTAATGTCCAACATCTTCACCGAGAACGAATACGCTGGAGTCACGCGCCATTTCTTCATCAATGGCTTCCCGTAAGGCGTTGAAGAATAGTGTTTCTGCCATTTAGACCTTTATAGTACGATTATGGTTTTAGAATTTTATCGTGCTGCTGTCGCAAATACAGTGAGCGATCGCACTAGTTAGAGTTTAGGTTTTTTAAATAAACTGCCCCTAGCATAGAACGAGTGATTGCCATAACTATATCAAAGCTATTTAACTTCGATTTTAGAGGTTTTATGAGCGATCGCCTCCCCTTTTGACAAATACGGCTAACTTATTTATGTAATAAAACGCAAGATAAATGTATAAAATATACTTAAAATCTCACGATTAAAAGTATAGTAACTTAACTCAAACCAGAAAAAATCTGTTATGGCAATAATTTATATATGCCTACTCTAGAACAATTGAAAACGTTGTTTATCTTAAGTTTTTGGGCTACTAAAATGTATTTACCTGTGTTTTTAGTGCGAATCGATGAACGAACAAAAAATATTGTAATTCTCGCTGGTGAAGAAAATGAAATTATAATTTAGTTAGACGGGAAGTGAAGATATGTATGAGTAAACCAGATTTTATGACAATGTCCCGTGTCCAATTGCGTCAATATATCTTTGACCACAGAGAAGATGATGAAGCCTTTCAAACTTATTTAGATCGATTCACCTCTGAAGACGCTGTAATCTTCCCTGCGCCGCAGTCAATAGATGATTTAGAAAACTTCCCAGAATTGCATCAACAAAACCTAGAAAGACTACGAAAGCAAGCTTGAGCTTTGGCAACCCTCCAAAAAATTTTATCAGCGATCGCTTCCCATTCTGGTAAATGAGGCAACCCTATACTTCAGTACTATCGCGACCCAAATATGCAGTTAAACTGCAAATAAGCAGTTATACTTAATTTAGCACTGTCAAAGTTAGCAGTTGAATCACCCACCAATCAAGATTTTATAACTTGGCATTGATAAGCAAAAGGAGTGCGAAGCAATGAGTCTTTGGGTTTAAATGGAATCTGTGATTTTCTAATTACCCGTTCTCCAGAAAGACTAATTATCACTGCACCAGTCATTATTATTGTCGAAGCTAAAAAAGAAAACATTACTGCTGGTTTAGGACAATGTGTAGCCGAAATGTTAGCAGCAAGAATATTTAACGAACGAGCAGGTAATGAAAATTTGATAATTTATGGAACTGTCACAACTGGAAGTATTTGGCAATTTTTAAAATTAGAAGGTCAATCTATCCAGATTGATTTAAGTGAATATTATCTTAAAGATGTCAATAAAATTTTAGGAATCTTAGCTAGTGGTGTCCGGTGAAAAAATTATCATTAAGTTGCGATCGCATCCCTAAAACACCCGCTCAAAAGGCTTTTTCCGATAACGCCGATAAATATCAAAATCACTGTCCAAAGTAGCGATCGCAGCAATATCTAAGCGTTCCGAAATGACAATCAAGGATAAATCTGCAAAATCCCCTGGTAAATCTCTGTACTGAGTATTCAATTCAGCAATGCGCGAAAAATCTTGCGGCAATATTTGCTCACACTCGTAGAGTTGTTTAGCAACATCTAGAAGAAACTCGTTTTGTGTACGCCAATCAAAGTTGAGCAACCACACTACTTCTGCAATACAAATGGGCGTAGTCACCAGCCTAGAAGTACAGTTTTCAAAGAAGCGACGCACCTGTTGGTGATACCGATCTCTAGCGCTATAGTACGCAAACAAAAACCCGCTATCCGCGAGTATAAGCGGATAATAGGTCATGAATGCCGCTTGTTGAGATATTGAGCGATCGCTTTTTTACGGTTTGAGCGTTCCGATAAATCCGTTGGTGCATCTTGTAGCAAATGTTCAGGGTGTCCCCCCCGCCTCTCTACCAAAGTTTTACCCGCTTGTAAGGTTAGCCAGCGTTCAGCAATCAAGCGTCGGATCAATTCACTCTTTTCCGTTTGCTCGTGAGCTAAAATATCGGCTAGCTGCCGTTCTGTTTCTTCATCCAGCCTGACACTGAGCATAACCTTTATCATCCTTGCAATACACGTATGACAAGTATAACGCCGATTAGTTAAATTTTGTTTGAATTTCGCACCAGCTAAACCCAAAATATAAAGATAGGACTTACGCAAAATATCTCTCAAACTCTTATTTCTCCGTGTCGTGCCAGTTGCTACCCTGCGGGAACGCTAAAAGCGAACAAGTCGGGGAACCGCAAGAGCGCACTGGCTTCTCTGCGCCTCTGTGGTAGCCTGCGGCAAGCCACTTCGTGTCTACGTTATTCTCTAACTCTTACGTAAGTCCTAAAAGAATCTCACGCCCAAACACCAAAACACAACTCTGCGTCTTCGCCCCTCTGCGTGAGATTTCCCACTAAATTAGTATTCAATATGCCTAGCCTACTTTAACCATCTCGCCGCATCTTTGGCATGATAAGTCAAAATCAAATCTGCACCAGCGCGTTTAAACCCAATTAAAGTTTCCATAACCACCCGCTCTTCATCAATCCAACCATTGAGAGCCGCAGCTTTCACCATCGCATACTCACCAGAAACATTGTAAGCGGCAACTGGCAAGTTACTTGCTTCCTTGACGCGCCAAATAATATCCATGTATGCCAAGGCTGGCTTAACCATGAGCATATCAGCACCTTCAGCGATATCTAATTCAATCTCTTTAATCGCTTCGCGGGCGTTACCTGGGTCCATTTGGTAAGTTCTTCTGTCCCCAAATTGTGGTGTCGAGTCTGCTGCATCCCGAAATGGGCCATAATAACCCGAAGCATACTTAGCAGCATAAGACAAGATTGGCGTATCTTGAAATCCTGCTTCATCCAAACCCTGACGAATTGCTTGCACAAACCCATCCATCATTCCCGAAGGCGCGATGATATCAGCACCAGCTTTCGCTTGAGAAACTGCCGTTTTCTTCAACAATTCCAGAGTTGGATCGTTTAAAACTCGTCCTGTTAAATCACCAGTTTGTAAATAACCACAATGACCGTGACTGGTATACTCACACAAACAAGTATCAGCAATTACAACCAAATCTGGCACTGCTGCTTTTACTGCCGTCGCCGCTTTCTGGACGATACCGCAATCATGCCAAGCGCCAGTGGCATCCACATCTTTATCAGCTGGAATACCAAATAGAATAATAGAAGGAATTCCTAAGTCGTAAACTTCTTTTGCTTCTTCAACAATTTTATCTACCGAAAGTTGGTAGACTCCGGGCATCGATTTCACCTCATTAGCGATTCCCTCACCCGGTACAGCAAATAGTGGGTAGATTAAATCACTTGTTGTTAAAACAGTTTCACGAACCAACCGGCGCAGTTGGGGATGAGTACGCAGACGACGGGGGCGATGTGTAGGAAACATAAAATTTTATCAAGAAAAACAACGCAAATAGACACAAAACAAAGCGTCACAAAAGCAGGCTAAAATTTTCCTGCCGTCAGACAGACTACAAACAGTGCTTAACTGTCCTTTGCCCTACTCTTAATCAAGTTGTAGGGCAATTTTGTATTCTACAGCTTGATTGCACCTATCCGACGGACTGGAAAAAAAACAACATTATGAAGCAATTCAAAATTCAAAATGATAAGACTGTCTGTTGTCTGTTGGCAAAATTGTGGGGAATTGAGGGTTGAGATTTAAACGCAAAGTGGCGCAGAGAGAAACGCAGAGGCACGCAGAGAATTCGCTACGAATTAATTAAATTTTGTATTTGGTAGCAAATAACTGACAATTACCAATGCCCAATGCCCATAATCTATGCTAAAAAACTCGGAAAATATAGGGATAACGGAAGGGTATATCAGGATTGCTAAAAACTCCGATGAGCGCCCAAATTGTTAATCCCCAGTGTAATAGATATCCCAGACCAGCTAGTGGACCCAGCAATAATAGAGGTAATACTAACCAACCGAATAGAAAAAACAGCGCTCCCAGAATTGCACCATAAAACCAGACATTAAAGTGGAAATTGATGGATTCTTTGGCGTTTTCTTTAACAACAGGATCGTCAGATACGAGCAGTATGGCGATAGGTATGCCTACAGATACCAATGTTGTGCTGAAAAAAATAGCTCCATGAGACAAAGCAGATAGAAGCTTTCGCTTGTCTGTGTCGTACATTGCTTTCTCCTATTTAGTCAGATTGTTGGTTATACTACGACCCTATCATGAGCATCGTTGTCTTAAGATTAAAAGACTTACCAGAGTCAAAAAAAATTAAGCTAGCTAACAAACAAATACATTTATGTCTACTGAACTTCAGTCTGAACTTATTCAAGCAGTCGAACTTCGCCGCAACTTTGCGATTATATCTCACCCTGATGCTGGTAAAACTACACTAACTGAAAAGCTACTCCTGTACGGGGGTGCAATTCACGAAGCTGGGGCAGTCAAAGCGCGACGGGCACAGCGTAAGGCTACCTCTGACTGGATGGCGATGGAGCAACAACGGGGTATTTCCATTACTTCCACAGTGTTGCAATTTGAATACCAGAATTGTCAAATCAATTTATTGGACACTCCCGGACACCAAGATTTCAGTGAAGATACTTATCGCACCCTTGCTGCTGCCGATAATGCAGTGATGTTAATTGATGCGGCAAAGGGTTTAGAACCGCAAACCCGCAAATTGTTTGAAGTGTGTAAGTTGCGGGGTATCCCAATTTTTACATTTATCAACAAGCTCGATCGCCCCGGAAGGGAACCTCTGGAATTGTTGGATGAAATTGAGCAAGAATTGGGATTGCAAACCTATGCAGTCAACTGGCCGATTGGGATGGGCGATCGCTTTAAAGGTGTTTTTGACCGACACAAACAACAAATACACTTGTTTGAACGCAGCGCCCACGGCAGCCGAGAAGCCCGCGATACAATAGTGGAGTTAGGCGATCCGAGAATAGAAGAACAGCTAGAACAAAATCTGTACTATCAACTGAAAAACGATCTGGAACTGTTAGAAGGAGTTGGCCCAGAGCTAGATTTGCAGTTGATACACGAAGGCAAAATGACGCCTGTGTTTTTTGGTAGCGCCATGACTAACTTCGGGGTAGAGTTATTCCTCAAGTATTTCCTCGACTATGCCCTCAAACCCGGTTCTCATATCAGCAGTGTTGGTGAAGTTCCCCCTACATACCCGGAATTTTCGGGGTTTGTCTTCAAACTGCAAGCGAATATGGACCCGAAACACCGCGATCGCGTTGCATTTATCCGGGTTTGCACTGGTAAGTTTGAAAAAGATATGATGGTGAATCACGCCCGCATTGGTAAACTCATCCGTCTATCTCGCCCGCAAAAACTTTTTGCTCAAGAGCGAGAATCGATTGATGTGGCTTATCCTGGCGATGTGATCGGTTTGAACAATCCTGGTGTTTTTGCGATCGGGGATACAATTTACACGGGACAAAAGCTCGAATATGAGGGGATTCCGTATTTCTCGCCGGAACTGTTTGCATCTTTGAGGAATCCCAACCCCTCGAAATCTAAACAATTCCAAAAAGGCGTTGCGGAATTGCGAGAAGAAGGTGCTGTGCAAATTATGTATTCAACTGATGAAGCCAAGCGCGATCCAATTTTGGCGGCGGTGGGTCAGTTGCAATTCGAGGTAGTACAGTTTCGTTTACAAAATGAGTATGGTGTAGAAACCATATTAGATTTATTGCCCTACAGTGTCGCCCGTTGGGTTGAGGGTGGTTGGGAAGCATTAGAAAAAGTGGGACGAATATTCAATACCACTACAGTTAAAGACAGTATGGGACGACCAGTGTTGCTATTCCGCAATGAATGGAATTGTCAACAGTTATTGGGCGACCATCCAGAGTTAAAATTAAGCGCGATCGCTCCAGTATTTTCTAGTCAACAACCAGTGGAATAATTCACTTGATGTGGCTCTAACTGGGCGCGGTTGATTTCCACGGCATCCGAGGTTCGCGCTTTTGCACAAACGTGGATCATTTAGAAGAGATTGGAGTGCCAGAATTTGTATGCCTTCACATGCCAAACCATCTTTGGAGGCTGGTTTAGTTGCCCTCAAGCAGGGAAATTACCAAACAGCGATCGCTCAACTAGAACCTATTGCTAGCAGCCATAATGGGACTGCTAGCTTACAAGCTCAGGTTGGTTTAGTGATGGCTTATGCTCGCACTGGCGAAGTTGCCAATGCGATCGCTATTTCCCAGAATCTCATTGAGAGTAACAATCCGCAAGTTCAAGAGTGGGCAACACGCGCTCTCGAACACCTGACAAAACGTAAAAAATCCGATCGAGAATCAAAAAAAGTCGAAACTGGATTTGTTCCCTTTGAGAATTCAACGCCAGCAGATTCAACCCCCATTACTCCCCCGGAAACTCCTACATCAGAGGAAAAACCGAACGATCGAGTCATAGAAACCAAAAGCGACGACATCCCGCCAATGGTGCCACTAGCTAGACTCAAAGCTACATTAGCGACACCGCCACCACCGCCGCCACCAGCTACACCCCTAAGCGGCTTCATGGGTTCTGTTACCCGCACCCAAGCCAAATTATTCGGCGTTATTTATTGGCGGCAAGCACAACGCGCCAAAGCATGGCAACCATTACGTAAACCAAAATTAATTCCCTTGCGGCTACTATCGGCAGGGACATTTATCGCCCTGTTTTGGGTAATACGAGAAATCCTCAAGTTGGCATTGGGATTCATCAACCAAACTTTAGTCAAACTACCTTATCTGGAGCCAATACAGTTTTTATACCAAGATCCTACTCAACTGTTGCTGATCGCATTGGTGATTTTAATCGGGGTATCACCTTGGTTGCTGGATTTGCTACTGACGAACCTGTATGGCCAGCGAGAATTTCCGAAAGATGTATTGAATACTCATAGCCGCGAAGCTGTTCGGGTGCTACAACGTTGTTGCCAGCAGCGGCACTGGCCGTTACCCAAACTGCGGATTTTACCAACGGCTGCACCAATTATTCTGACTTATGGTAGTTTACCACGTAATGCCAGGATTGTTGTGAGTCAAGGGCTATTAGAGCAGCTGGCAGATGATGAAATCGCCATTATTTACGCCACGCAGCTAGGGCATATTGCTCACTGGGATTTTGCTGTAATGTCTTTGTTGCTGTTGGTTACACTACCAACTCACAAGCTATATCAGCAAGTGTCGGAGTTGGGAGACAAAATATCAGCGAAAATTTGGCGTTGGCCAGTGACAATTCTGGCAAGTCTAATTTATGGAATTTGGTGTTTGCTGACTGGAACTGGATTGTGGTTGTCGCGGTTGCGGCTTTATTATAGCGATCGCGTCGCCGCTGAAATTACTGGTAATCCTAATGCCCTGATTCGCGCTTTACTCAAAATTGCCATTGGCATCGCCGCTGATATCCAAAAACAAGAACACACCAGTTGGCAACTGGAAAGCTTAAATCTTTTAACACCAGTCAGCTACCAACAGAGTTTATCTTTGGGCACTATTGCCAGTAATCTATCTTTTGAATCCTTTTTAAAGTGGGATACGGCCAATCCCTATCGCCGATGGTTTACGATTAATAATAGCCATCCTTTAATGGGCGATCGCATCGAACGCCTCTGTCAAATAGCCCGTCACTGGCATCTAGACACCGAACTACATTTTGCTAGCGTTCCATCAAAGGTTAAGCGTCAGTCTTTTCTATTACAAGTCGCTCCCTGGTTGGGAATTCCTCTAGGGGTTCTATTTGCAGCTTTCGTCTGGCTAACCTGGCAACTAGCATTCACACTCAAGTTTTTGAATCTAAAGTGGATATATGAAGATTGGTCTTTCATTACAGGCTGCCTTCTGATTGGCTTTAGCATCGGTACTGTGATGCGGATTAATTCTTTCTTCCCCGATATTAAACCTGCCACCGTACAAACTGACGACAGCTTACCCAACCTGTTAGCTGACCCTTCTGCCTTACCTATTGATAGCGTCAGCGTGCGTCTTGTGGGTAAATTATTAGGTCGTCAAGGCACTAGTAACACCCTAGCGCAAGATTTAATCTTGCAATCCAGCGCAGGTTTGGTGAAATTGCACCACATTTCTTGGCTAGGACAGTCAGTCAATCACCAGGATCTAATCGGGCGGCAAATTATCGTCACAGGTTGGTTCCGGCGAGGAGCAACACCTTGGATCGATATCCAAACCCTAGAAACTCAAAGTGGTAAAACCATTCATAGCCCTCATCCTATTTGGTCTACTTTTTTGGCTGTTGCAGCACAGGCTTGGGGCGCATACGTCTTTTTAACTGGTTAGTCATTGGTCATTAGTCATTGGTCATTAGTCATTAGTTATTGGTCATTAGTCATTGGTTATCAACAAAGGACAAAGGACAAAGGACAAAAGACAAACGACAAATCGAAATGTAAAGAAAAGTTGCAGATTTCCTTAACAAATGTTACATTTATTTACACAAACAAGAGCAACCGACATAACTCAGTATCAGCGCTTAGTTATGGATTTAGGTGCTTTTTCCCCGCTCTATACCTTTTTATCCTCCCAACACAGCAGCAAATTAACCAGCCACTGGCTGGTTTTTGTTTCAAAATATGCTCACTTGCATAAAAAAATGTGTTTTATGTTACGATCTAGTAATAGTAATGCTGAAAATGTAGGCGCTAAACTAGCTACGTAGAAAATACCGTGGTAATGTAAGGAATGGTATTTGATTCTGCGAAAAAGGGCATAGAAGAAAGCGTGTACTTTAGCAGGCAATAGGCTATTAAATTTACAATTCTTAGAATTAAGGTGTTATTAACTCACCATTAGTGTGAGCCTTTGGATTAAACAAGCTTGATCCCGACGAAAAACTGTATTGTTGTATAAGTTGACAGTTTCGAGCAAAAAAATTGGTTTATGGCAGTCTTGGTCAATAGCATCTATTTAAAAGCCAAAGCTAAGTGATTGTTTTCTTGCCTTGCCATGTTCATTCAACTCTGGAGGTATAGTTCATGTCCGTTCGCCTATATATAGGTAATTTGCCTAAAGATGAAATAGATCGTCAAGATCTGCAAGCCGTTTTTGCAGCAGAAGGTGATGCTGTAACTACTAAATTAATTAAAGACCGCAAAACTGGCAAATGCCGTGGTTTCGGTTTTCTTACAGTCAACAATGACGAACAAGCTGACGAAATTATTGAAAAGTATAATGGTCAGATGTTCAAAGACACTCCCATTAAGCTAGAGAAGGCATTACCTCGCACAAAGGGTGAAGAGGGCGACGAGCAAGCTCCTAAACCAGTTACTCTTGCTAATAATAGTACGCCAACTCCTGCCCCCAACAGAGAAGGTAGCCGTCGTGAGAAAAGCTCTAAGAAGCCTCGTCGTGGCGGCGGTGGCGGTGGTTCTCGCGAAACCAGCACCACAACCACCGATTCAGACGCTATTCGTCCAGATCCTCGTTGGGCTTCGGAATTAGAAAAGCTGAAGCAGATGCTAGCTGCACAAACTACGAATTAATCGTTAAGGGAGAGAAGTTAAAAATTAAAAATCAGAATTTTTTTTGATTTTTAATTTTTAATTATTGTTGATAATTATCTAGCTGCTTGGTTAAATATACTTGCAGCTAATTTTGTAAGTGCGTAAGCATCGCATTGTCAAATCGTGGAGAATTGAGGGTTGAAATTTCAACGCAGAGGGACGCAAAGGTAAGCGCAGAGGTACGCAGAGAATATGCTACGAAGTTATATAGTTTTCTATTTAGAATAAAATTAAGTTTTTGTAATTAGAGGCATTGAAAAACCTGGACGATGGGGATGCAATGCCTAGGTTGGGCTGCGCCTACGCAGTAATTAGCTGGATTTGATAAATTAGAGTCAGTAATGGCAAGCTTGATAATGCCAAGAGAACCAGAGGCGCGATCGCTTTCAAGATAATCTACACTCAAGGTGATACCGATCGTTTGCAGCTTCTGTTATGTCCTCAATTCTAGATTCTTTGCCACCTGCGCTCGCTAAAATTGTCCAGCGCTTTCAACGCGCTTCCGAACCGAAACGACGCTACGAACAGCTAATCTGGTATGCTCAGAAGCTCAATGAGTTCCCAGAAGCTGAGAAATTACCCGAAAATAAAGTTCCTGGTTGCGTGTCTCAAGTTTATATCACAGCAGCTTTGGATGACGGTAAAGTTGTATTTCAGGGCGATTCCGACTCCCAATTAACCAAAGGATTAGTCGGGCTTCTGGTTGAAGGATTACATGGATTAACGCCAAGTGAGATTGTCCAGCTTACTCCAGATTTTATTCAAGAAACAGGTTTAAATGTTAGCCTAACACCTTCCCGTGCTAATGGATTTTACAATATTTTTAAAACCATGCAAAAAAAAGCATTGGAATGTAAGTTAGATTTGCCTAGCTAAACTTGGTTATTTTAGTCATTTGTCATTAGTCATTGGTCATTAGCAAAGGACAAATGACAAATAAGGTACAACTACCAAAATTTAGTCTTATGTCAACAAATTTATTATCTACCCCTGCTACTGGCTTTGGTGGAGTAGTTCAAGAATATCTCTGGAATTGGGAAAATCAGCAATTGCGCGTTGTTTATGAAACCCTTGGTAAAGGTTCACCGTTATTGCTACTACCATCTTTCAGCAGTGTTTCGACGCGTTTGGAAGTCGGCGAACTTGCCAAGTTACTAGCTCCCAATTTTCAAGTTGTAGCCATAGACTGGCCTGGATTTGGTGAATCTTCTCGCCCTAGTTTGAATTATCGACCGGAAATATATCAGCACTTTCTGGAAGATTTTGTCAAAGCTATTTTTAATACTCCCATTACCGTGGTGGCGGCTGGTCATGCTGCTACATACGTTTTACAATTAGCTGTCAAACAGGCTGCTTTCTCAAAAATTGTATTGTTGGCTCCTACTTGGCGTGGGCCTTTACCAACAATGGGGGCAAGTCAACAGATAGCTGGCATTGTGAGAGAATTGGTGCGATCGCCTATACTTGGTCAAGTTCTCTACAAACTCAACACTACCCCATCCTTTTTAAGTTTCATGTACCGCCGTCATGTTTTTACTGACGCGGCTAAAATTACACCCAGTTTCATTGAGAAAAAGTGGCACACGACTCAACAACCAGGAGCGCGATTTGCATCTGCTGCCTTTGTAACTGGTAATCTCGATGCTGTACGCGAACAATCTGATTTTTTGGAACTTGTAAAATCTTTAACCGTACCGCTCATGGTAGTAATTGGAGAATCCAGCCCCCCCAAATCACGAGAAGAAATGAACGCTTTGGTAGCCTTACCAGGAGTGAGAAGCGTTGTTATACCCGGTTCTCTAGGACTGCATGAAGAATATCCAGCAGTTGTTTTAGAAGCAGTTCAAGATTTTTTGTTCTCTCGATAAAATTCAATCCTCATACCAAGACGCAAAGAATCATTTTGCGCCTTGGTGCGAGATTAAAATTAGTTCAAGCTACTGCTTCCCTACCTTGGGCGGCTTTTAGAAAACAAGCGGGAATCTTTTTCTTTTTTGAGGAAATTAAGAGAGCGACGCAAACGTTTTTTTCCTTCTGCAAACCCAGGTAAATTTGCATACTCAGACTTGGGATTTTCTGCAATATTTAAAGCCGTTTCTAAGTAGGATATGGCGAGATCCACTTCTTGATTAGATAGCTTAGTTGCGTTATCTTGCCAGCTTTCAGCGATGCGTCCCAAAGCTTCTTCTGCATTATATTTAAGCTCCAGTTTCTTCAAAGCTTCAATAAGCACCGGGACGGCTGTTGCTGCTTTTTCCCCCATGCTTTCTAAAGCAGAGGCAGCACTTGAACGAACCTGAAAGTCCAAATCATTTTTCAAAGCTTCAATAAGTGCGGGGACTGCGGTTGCTGCTTTTTCACCGATGAATTTCAAAGCATAGGCAGCATTTGAGCGAACTTTTGCATTTTTATCCTCTTTTAAAGCTGTGATGAGTACAGGCACGGCTTTTACTACTTCTTCACTCTTGCGTTCCCAAATACCAACCCTTCCCAAAATAGAGGCAGCACTTATACGAACCAAATCATTTTTGTCTTTCAATGCTTGGATAATTACAGGAAATAGCGATGTTGTATCTTTCGCCATATTACTCAAAGCACTAGTAGCATTTGATCGCACTTGCTCGTTGTCATCTTTGAGTGTTTCCATGAGTACGGGAATTGCTGCTTTCAGTTCGTTTGTGAGTTTGACGTTAAAGTTGTCATCGCTAGAATAAGTAAAACTCATAGATCGAAAAGCTATGAGCGCAGCTAACCGCACTTCCGTATCACTGTCTTTGAGTGCTGCAATGACAACGGGGATGACTGCTTTCACGTCAGGGGTAGATTTATTTAAGTCGTTGCCAGCAATGCTAATCAAAGCTGAGACAGCACAAACGCGAACTTCCGCATCTGGATCGTTTTTTGAGGCGGTAATTAAGTTTGGAATTACCTCACTAGCTACTTTTTTATCAATGCTTCCCAACAGGTGAGCAGCATCGGCACGCAGTTTTGTATCCCGGTTTCGTAACGCTTTAACTAAATCAGAAACAGCTTGTGAACCAATTCTTTGCCTTGCTCTAGCTGTTCTTTCAGAGCCACAATAGTTTCGGTTTGGTTCTTGGTAGCTTGAGACATGCAATGTGCGCTCCATCTGTTGCCCCCAGACGTTGCCTATCGGCAACATAGATAACCAAAGGCATAAAAATGAAATTTCTAATGCTACTTGAAATTTAACTAAAAAGCTGACTGGAATAGATGCAGATGCTTGACCTGTTTGAGTTACTTGCTTTTTCGAGCAGGTAGTGTTTCTTGAAACCACCACGCTTCTCCATCAAAGTATAGTTTTTTATGTGATGATTATCATAGATTTCCTCCTATTGTCAAGCTACTAACCTGCAACTTATGGCAGAGTAAACTAGCTTGGATGCAATATTCCTACCAAGCTATGCCAACTTATGAATATTTATTACTTATTACAGATGCACAAAAATAAAGTGCTTTTTGATTAAATTATGTGATTATTTTGCTGAAACCCAAAATAACAACAAGTTCGCACAAAAATATAAAAAGATTTATCATGGGCGATAATGATTATCCATAAGGTGAGACAAGAGGAATTTAGAGTATGGTGGCTGACGTAATCAACAATTCAGTTCCCGTTACTGTTCTTACAGGCTATTTGGGAGCAGGAAAAACGACTCTACTCAATCACATCCTCACCTACGAACACGGCAAAAAAGTTGCTGTGATTGTGAATGAATTTGGGGAAGTGGGTATTGATAATCAATTGATTATCGATGCAGATGAAGAAATTTTTGAAATGAATAATGGCTGTATATGTTGTACAGTGCGCGGCGATTTAATTCGCATCATTGGCAATTTGATGAAGCGACGCGATAAATTTGATCATTTAGTAATTGAAACGACTGGATTAGCCGACCCTGCACCAGTGATTCAAACATTTTTTGTTGATGAAGATTTACAAAGCCAACTGTCTCTAGATGCGGTGGTGACAGTGGTAGATGCCAAACACATCTCGCAGCACTGGGATGCAGACGAAGCACAAGAACAGATTGCCTTTGCTGATGTAATTTTACTTAATAAAACAGATTTGGTAGCGCCAGAAGAGTTGAATGAATTAGAAAAACGGATTCGGGCGATGAATGCGATCGCAAAAATCTACCGTACCCAAAATTCTGAACTCGGAATGGATGCTTTATTAGGTGTTAAAGCCTTTGATTTAGAACGCGCATTAGAAATCGATCCAGATTTCTTAGGCGAAGATGCCCACGTACACGATGAAACTGTTTATTCTGTGGCTTTAGTAGAAGCAGGTGCAGTTGATGGAGAAAAATTAAACGCTTGGCTTTCGGAATTACTGCGTACTCAAGGCCCCGATATTTTTCGGATGAAAGGCATTTTAAATATTGCTGGAGAAGATAATCGATTTGTATTCCAAGGAGTACACATGATATTTGATGGCAAACCCGATCGCCCCTGGAAACCCAGCGAAACTCCTAAAAACGAACTAGTTTTTATTGGTCGTAACCTTGATGCAGCCCAACTCAAACAAGATTTTCTCGCTTGTCTAGCGTAAATAAAAAGTTAGGAGTTAGGAGTTATGAGTGATGAGTTAAAAATTCCTAACTTCTAACTTCTAACTCCTCACTCTTGTAGAAAATTATGAACTTCACAACCAGCAAATCTAAGGAATTTGAACAACACTATTCGGGGACACTTTCAGATTATGTAACAGCGATCGCTTGGTCGCCACAAGGTCAAACTTTAGCAGCAACTTCCGCCGCTGGAGAAGTAGTTTTGTGGAATGATGGCGAACTCACAACCTTACAAACTGGTAACGGTAAATCAGTAGACTGTCTAGCTTTTTCACCAGATGGAAAATTTTTAGCCGTTGGCGGACAAGATGGACAGGTAAAAATTTGGCGCGACACTGAATTAATTGCCACGTTAGAAAATGCTCCCGCATGGGTTGACAAGCTAGCTTGGAATTACACCAGTAACCAACTCGCTTTTAGTTTGGGGCGTTACGTCCAAGTCTGGGATGCAGAGACTCGTGAAATTGTCGTGACGCTGAATTTCGACAACTCTTCAGTATTGGGTATAGATTGGCGCATTGATGGGCAGTATTTGGCTATTGGTGGTTACAAAGGAATGAAGATTTGGCATAGTCAAAACTGGGATGAAGAACCATACAGTTTAGATATGACTACTGTCAGTTTAGCGATGGCTTGGTCGCCCGATGGTAAATTCCTGGCTTCTGGCAACATGGATCGTAGTGTCACCGTTTTGGAATGGAACAACCCCGATCCTTGGGTAATGCGCGGCTTCCCTGGTAAAATTCGCCAATTGGCATGGTCAGAAGCTATGACCAAAGTAGGTGCGCCAATATTGGCATCTTCTAGCGTTGAAGGTATTGTAGTCTGGGAAAAGCTAGAGGATGATTCATTAGGTTGGGAAGCACGAGTATTAACTAATCATGTGGGTGTGATTAATGCGATCGCCTTTGCACCCAAAAGCTTCCTTCTGGCTTCTGCTGCTGCTGACGGCTGGTTATGTTTGTGGAACCAAGCCAAAGAAGTATCCCAAATTATCACAGGTGTCTCTGGAGGATTTTCTAGCCTAGCTTGGCATCCCCAAGGTAAGTTATTGGCCGCAGGGGGTGAACAGGGCGAATTACTTGTATGGTCAAAGGTTTTGCGGGGTCAAGGATTTGGACGTAGTTAAGCAATACTTGGTAATTAAAATTGAAGCTGGGCAATTTATTAGCTATGCTGTATCAGCAAAGCTATCTTTGTGTGAATTATGAACATTGTCAAACTGATTTTACTCGCCTGTCCTGCATTTCTGGTATCCATGCTGTTGGTAGTCAATCCAGCACAAGCATCCAGCCTAAAATCTGTAGATGCTACCCAAATTATGACGGTAGTATCTACACAACAAATTCCCGATCTGGCAACACCAAACTTGATTCAAACATCTCATCCGATAATCGATCGAGTTGGTTGTAATTGTGCCAACTGTGTTCAGTCTAAATTTCAGTCGCTACAAGGCAAGCTGCCATCAGTCGGTTTTTAATAAAGTTAGGAGTTATGAATATTGTTAGGGCACAGCAATGCTGTGCCCTTATTAATTTTATCAGCTTTTTGTACGTAACTATTGCACTGGTTGCAGCATAATTATTGATGATATTCGCTAAAAGTCACGCCTGAAAAACGAAGTAGGAAAGTTGTTAAGTGAATCCCTGGATACTGAGAAAGCTGCTGGTAAAGTAGTAAGGTTGGTGCAATCGCTATCTGCACCCAAGCTGTTAAGCTCTTGTTAAAAGAGCTAGTCCGGGGATTAGAAAACTTGCTAGAGTGAACAGAGTTAGCCTTAATGTCTAATCCCCAAAACCTATACATCTCATGGATTTTGCTAATATTGCATCCCAGCTAAACGCTGGAACGATTTTGCCAGAGGGGATTGTTATTCTCACCCTCTTGGGGGTTTTGATTGTTGATTTGATTTTGGGGCGTACATCTGGACGCTGGATTGGATATCTAGCGATCGCAGGTTTATTTGCTTCGATTGTCGCCCTATATTTTCAATGGGACTCTCCCAATCCTATCGGTTTTACCGGTGGCTTTAATAGTGATGACTTGAGTATCGTCTTTCGCGGTATTATTGCCTTGTCTGCGATTGTGACTATACTGATGTCAATTCGCTACGTTGAGCAGAGTGGCACCGCAATAGCCGAATTTCTCGCTATTTTGCTGAGTGCTACTTTGGGAGGGATGTTTTTATCCGGGGCTAGTGAGTTGGTGATGATTTTCATCTCCCTAGAAACCCTGAGTATCTCCTCTTACTTGTTGACAGGTTATACCAAGCGTGACCCCCGCTCCAACGAAGCGGCGCTGAAATACTTGTTAATTGGAGCTTCCAGTACAGCAATATTTTTGTACGGTGTATCCCTGCTGTATGGACTATCTGGAGGACAAACCGAACTTAGTGCGATCGCTAATGGCATTGCCACAGCAAAAGTGGGACAATCTTTAGGTTTAGTGATTGCCCTGGTATTTGCGATCGCGGGTATTGGCTTCAAAATCTCCGCCGCACCCTTCCACCAGTGGACACCAGACGTTTACGAAGGCGCTCCCACCCCAGTCATCGCCTTTTTATCTGTCGGTTCCAAAGCAGCTGGTTTTGCCTTAGCCATCCGCTTGTTAACAACAGCCTTCCCCCTTGTTGCTGACGAGTGGAGGTTTGTCTTCACAGCTCTAGCCGTTCTCAGCATGATTTTGGGTAACGTAGTTGCCCTAGCCCAAACCAGCATGAAACGGATGCTAGCTTATTCATCCATTGCCCAAGCTGGGTTTGTGATGATTGGCTTGATTGCTGGTACTCAGGCAGGATACGCCAGTATGATATTCTACTTACTGGTTTACCTGTTCATGAACCTGTGCGGCTTTACCTGCATCATTCTGTTTTCACTGCGGACAGGAACCGACCAGATTGCCGAATACTCTGGCTTATATCAGAAAGACCCACTCTTGACACTAGCGTTGAGTATCTCCCTGCTTTCCTTGGGTGGTATTCCACCATTAGCTGGGTTTTTCGGCAAGATTTACTTATTCTGGGCTGGTTGGCAAGCCGGACTTTATTGGTTAGTTTTGCTGGGCTTAGTTACCACCGTCGTCTCCATCTACTACTACATTCGCGTAGTTAAGATGATGGTAGTAAAAGAACCCCATGAAATGTCCGACGCGGTGAAGAATTATCCCCAAGTGCGTTGGGATTTGCCTGGGTTAAGACCTTTGCAGGTTGGGTTGGTGGTAACATTTATTGCCACTTCTATAGCAGGGATTTTGTCAAATCCACTGTTTACGCTGGCTAACAACTCTATTTCCCATACCGCATTTTTGCAAGCAACAATCAACACTAATGTAAAAGCAGAAAATCCACTGCTTTTACCAAAGTTAGATTCGGTTAGTCAGTCGGAATCCTCTGTTGATTCTACTGCCAAGATATAACTGAGTCTCAACCAGATTTTGTAATCAAAAACACGCCTGTTTGCTAATTAGCATACAGGCGTTGTTATATCTTTTAACTTAAATTTTATAAGGCTGATTGAATAGGTATTTTAATTACAAATTCTGCACCTTTTTCTGGAACAGAAAAACAGTTAAGTTGCCCGTTATGTTTTTCAACTATAATTTGATAGCTTATATATAGCCCTAGTCCAGTACCTTTACCCACAGTTTTAGTGGTAAAAAATGGATCGAATAGCTTTGAGCGAACTTGTTCATTGATCCCCAAACCATTATCAGCAATACTAACTTCTATCCATTTTTCATCGATTAGCTCAGTTTTAATTTGAATTTGGGGATTATTATTTATCAGTTTTTGATTTTCAGTTTTTTGTGTATTTACTTCTGAATATTGACTGTTGAGCGCTGATGCTTCTAGTGCATCGATTGCATTAGCAAGAATATTCATAAACACTTGATTGAGTTGACCAGGATAGCAAGTTACATTTGGTAGCTGACTATATTTTTTGATGACTTTGATTTCTGGGTACTCATGCCTAGCTTGCAGGCGATGCTCCAAAATCATCAAAGTACTATCAATTCCTTCATGAATATTGACTTGCTTAAGTTCTGCTTCATCCAGCCTGGAAAAATTACGTAGTGATTTAACAATTTCCTGAATGCGTTCTGCTCCCACTTTCATGGATTGGAAGAGTTTGGTTATATCTTGAATCAAAAAATCTAAGTCTATTTCTTCTACTTGCTGTTGGATTTCTGGAAGAGTATTTGGAAAAGCTTGTTGATAAACTTCGACTAATTTCAGTAAATCCTGAGTGTATTTATGAGCGTGGTGAAGGTTCCCATAAATAAAACTCACGGGGTTATTTATTTCATGAGCAATACCAGCGACCATCTGACCTAAACTAGACATTTTCTCAGCTTGGATAAGCTGAGTTTGGGTAAGCTTTAGCTCATTTAGTGTGTCTTGTAAAGCAGTTGTACGTTCCTCGACCCGAATTTCTAGCTCTTGATTCGCTTTCTTGAGCGCTTCCTCTGCTTGTTTCCGTCTCTGAATTTCTTTGGCTAACTCATCAATTTTTTCGTTCAAGAGAACGAAATTACTGCTGGTCAGAGTTCTATTTTCCAAGCGTAAGAGAATTAAAGCTGAAGATTCAGGAGACCAAGGTTGAATAACGGCTCCTTGGCTACGACATATTAACGTTTGTCCATCATTCTTTCGTAAAGTCAAAGAGCCAATCACCATTGCCCTGCTACTTGAACAAGCTTGCAGATACTTTACAATATCGTTAGCAGGCTCAGTTACAATTTCAAAAAGTATTTTTCCCTGCAATTCTTGACGGCGTAACCCCAACATATCTGCTAATGGTTGATTGGTAGCTAACAGCTGACCCTCTCCACTTACCAGAAGTAAAGGTTCTGGTAAAACTCTGGCAAATTCAAGAAATTGTTCAGGAGTCATGGGGCTTCTACTTTCACGGTTTGACTCTACTTTACATATCTGCACTAAGCTTAATCCTGGAGTTATTTTGTTCGATAGTGAAGGATTTACACAGATTCTAGTCCCCTAAAGTATTCTCGACCTTCTGCATCTTCTGCCTCTTCTGTAAGTTTTAAGTAAACAATAACTTTACATCCAGAATTACCTTCTGCTATTGTCTCTTGCAATTCTACTTTTGCATATCCTAGATTATTAGCTGCGATCGTTCCAAAAACGTTTGAAGTCATCATGCACATGGCAGGGCGATTAATTACTTTATCGCCAAATGGGCAAACACGGTTGCCAAAGACAATTTTTTCATCATTCTGCTCAATAACATAAAAATCGCCCTGGATTCGTTTTTTTAAATCAATCAAGACATCAGCTACCTGCCTACGAGAAAGGTTAGATATCTCCAGGGCAGATTTATAATCTTGGTTAATCTGCCTTCCCATCCTTTCACCAACAACGCTAATAAATCCCGAAGCTTCTTTTAAACCCACTACATCCTGCAAAGTACCAGATAATTCTCTGATTAGTGTACGTAAAAATATGTCGCGTTCTAAAGAAAGATTAAGCGTAGCTATTGAGTCCTTGGGTACATCGATCATAAATTTTGAGAATACAATCTTGGAAGTACACTTATAGAGTTCCCCAAAATTTCTCTAAAGTAACTACTTAATCTTTTTATTTTGAGAATTTAATGTTTGCTTTTGGTTCTAATGAAAAAATGTCGATAAGAAATTATGAGCCTTATCGTTGTGACAGTTTACGGTTTTGCATAGTCTCTTCTAGGTTAAGTCCCCATTATTTTTTCTAACCCTCCTTCAAGAGTGGGGAATTAGATCAAGTCTTAAAAGGTTAGCCAGCAAAAATAATCCCAGCTTTTGGTATATCTTTTGCAAGAGAACTGGCACATTGCTGAAGAACTTCTTCAACTGCTGCAAGAGAATCTGGATCGTTACTGTGGTCTACTACTGCCTTGAACATAAATTTATTTATTATGTTAATAAATGTAGCTTACTATAATTATTAAATAGGAAGTTTAATGATAAATTCTGAACCTTGCCCTATTGATGAATTTACCTCTAGAGTTCCTCCATGTTTTTCGACAACAATCTGACGAGCAATTGATAAGCCTAATCCTGTACCTTGACCCACAGGCTTGGTGGTGAATAAATAGTCAAAGATTTTTTGTTGGACATCAGCCGACATTCCCACGCCATTATCTTTAATCCTAATCGAGATATAATTTTTATCTTCAGTGAGAGTGGTTTGAATCAAAATTTGATTAGGATTTGCATCAATTTCCATATAGGTAAGTCCTATATTAGACTCCTCTAAAGCATCAATAGCATTAGCTAATAAATTCATAAATACTTGATTTAGTTGTCCGATAAAACATTCTAATTCTGGCAATATATCGTAATCTCTAATTACTTGAATATCGGGTCGATCTTCGGATGCTTTTAAACGGTGTTTTAGAATCATAATTGTACTGTCTATACCATCATGAATGTTGCAATACACTTTGCGATCGCTATCTGCTCGAGAAAAGGTTCTCAAGCTGGTACTAATGTTGCGAATGCGCTGAATTCCCTCTTTCATTGAGGAAATTAAATTAGGTAGATCGGCAAGTATATACTTCAAATCTATCGCTGCAATTTCCTCTTGAATTTCTGGAACTGGATTAGGATAGTGCTCCTGATAAAGATCAATAATGCTAATCATGTTTTGGAAATATACTGAAGCGTGTCCAAGATTGCCATGAATAAAACCAACTGGATTATTAATTTCATGAGCAACTCCTGCTACTAATTGACCAAGAGCAGACATTTTTTCCGTCTGTACAAGCTGAAGTTGAGACTCTTGTAGGTCTTTTAATGCCCTAGATAATGCTGATGTCCTTTCTAAAACTCGTTTTTCTAAAGTTTTTGTGAGATTTCGTAATTGAAGATGGGTTTTTATTCTAGCTAATAATTCTTCTTCATGAAAGGGTTTTGTGATATAATCAACTGCCCCTATATTTAGACCCTTTACCTTACTATGAGTATCAGAATTAGCTGTCATAAAAATTACGGGTATATCACAAGTAGCTGAATTTTCTTTTAGTCTTTTGCAAGTTTCAAATCCATCTATTCCTGGCATCATCACATCTAATAAAATTAAATCGGGAAGTTGGAACTCAACCTGCTTCAGCGCTTTTTCTCCATCATTTTCTGTAAGAACTTTAAAGCCTGCATTACTTAATATGTTAAAGACAATTTCTAAATTAGTGGTAGTATCATCTACCACTAAAATTAAACTATCTTCTGGGGTATAAAGCATTTTTATTTCTGATTTTTCATTCATATATTTAAATTAATTTAATTTCTTCTTATTTGCTCTGCGATCGCAGCTAATTCCCCTCTATTTTCTTGGTAGACAGGCTGCCAATTTATCGTCTGACAACCCTATAGTTCCCAAAAACTCTGATAACAGCAACATTTTCACGCTAAATTGCCTATAGCTTTGCGTTGGGGCGATGGCTACTAAGGAACATTAACCACCAATCTTCATTTCAGTAGATATAAATATCTTCCTTTCGGAAGGCCATAACTCATAAATTAGTCATTATTACCCTTGTCTTTTTATAAAATTAGTGGCTTGCTAGCTCAGAAAAAAATTGTTGATGTTATAAGTTAATTGTTTCATTTAGTCAATACAGGACTTACCCACCCAGATCCCCCAACCCCATTAAAAAGGGGCTTTAGAAGTTCCCCCCTTTTTAAGGGGGGCTAGGGGGGATCTAGGTTTCAGGCTTCAGTGCGTAAGTCCTAAATAGTGCCTATTATGAGTATTTTTCTATGTAACTTTTTGTTACAAAAAATCTAATTACATATAATTACGCTATAGTTACAACTATGTTTGTTAAAAACATCACAAATTAAGTTTGCAAATATTCACATAGATTTACATACCACTAGCAGTGACGTAAATATAATTTACACACTGTAGAACATGTGGTGTTACAGTAAGTTCTTTTCAAAAATTTGTCATAGGCTTTTTATAAGTCTATTGATTTTTTCTTCTGTAATTCATATTCAGGACTTATGAACTTCTAACTAATAATTACCATGAAGGAACTACTTTCCTCCGATTTATACTGTCCATTTTCATCCCATATCAATAAGCATATTGATGTTTTAGAAGAGTATGCTCTTGAATGGGTAACTTGCTTTAACCTACTGGCAAATGAATCAGTTTATCGACGTTTCACCAAGTCAAATTTTTTCAAGCTCGTAGCAGGTGCTTATCCTTACTGCAATCTGGAAAAAATAAAGATTGCCAGTGACTTGTTCAGTTGGCTGTTTATTTGGGATGACCAATGTGATATGTCAGATTTAGGCCAACAACCTGAAGCACTTAAACTTTTTCATCAAAGATTTATTGAAGTACTAAATGGAGCAGAACTTACAAGCAACGATATACACCTTAGCTATGCTTTAAGTGACCTACGACAACGGATGCTCCAAATAGGGAGCATAAAATGGTTCGATCACTTTGTTTTTAGCTTTGAGGAATACTTCGCTGGATGTGTACAGGAAGCAAGTAACCGCGCACAGGAAATAATACCGGATATTGATACTTATATCAGAATACGAAACTTAAGTTCGGCGGGGGATCTTACCGTAGTATTGATTGAATTTTGCGATCAATTGCTGATTCCTGATATTTTACGACAGCACGAGATTTTCAAAAAACTCAAAGAGAAGACAATTAATATTCTTGCCTGGTGTAATGATATCTTTTCGTATTCTAGAGAAATGGCAAGTGGTGATGTTCACAATCTAGTATTAGTATTGTACTATCAACAGCAACTACCTCTAGAAATAGCGATTAAGCGTGCAGTCGATATCCACGACCGAGAAGTACGAGAACTGATCGAACTAGAAGCATGTCTGCCATCTTTTGGAGAAGAAGTAGATGCTGAACTTACAAAGTATATTTCAGGAATGTATGCCTGGATACGGGGCAATCTAGATTGGTATTTTAATTCCGATCGCTATCAAACTATAGAAAGGCTAGAGTTAGTAGAAACGTTGGAGTTAGATAAATCTCAAAGCAATATGCAATTACTTTCAAACATGAAAGTTTTACTACCATCATAAGGAAAACTATACTATCTCAACGAATATTTTTCACGATGCTCCCAACGATTTTTATAAAGAGTGGTTAGGAGCATCTAGAATTTTATTGCTTCAAAGTTAATCAATATTACTCCATAACTAACAATACAAAAGTAACGCAATTTCAATATGAAAAATCAAATGCAACTACCTAATCCACTAAAAACTCCCTCTTTAATCCAGAAAATCCAGTGGGTTGCAGACCCCGTTAGTTTTATGGAAAATGCAACTCAGCAATATCCTGATATTTTTACTGCTGAGGTAATTGGTTTTGGGGAGACTGTGGTTTTTGTGAACCATCCTCAAGCAATTAAGGAAATTTTCACTAACGATCGGAAGAAGTTTTTATTCGTTGGCAGAGGGAACAAAATATTTGAACCCTTAGCCGGGGAATATTCACTCCTCATGCTGGACGGTGAACGCCATAAACGGCGGCGGCAACTCACAATGCCTTCCTTTCATGGCAACAGAATGCGAGCTTACGGTTCTTTGATTTCTAATCTCACCGAACAAGTCTTTAGTCATTTACCACTAAATCAGCCCTTCTTAGCTCGTACTGCAATGCAGGAAATTTCTCTGCAAATTATTTTACAAGCTATTTTTGGCTTGCATAAGGGAGCACGTTACGACAAAATCAAGCACTTAATGGCGTTGCTTCTCGATCTCTTTAGCTCACCTCTTACTTCTAGCTTCCTTTTTTTCCCCTTCCTGCAACAAGATTTAGGAGCTTGGAGTCCTTGGGGATGGTTTCTGCGTCAACGGCAGCAAATTTATGAATTGCTATACGCTGAAATTGCCCAACGCCGGGAAGAACCCAATCGAGATCGCATCGATATTTTATCCTTGCTGATGTTAGCGCGAGATGAAGCGGGTAATCCGATGACAGATCAAGAGTTGCGTGATGATTTGATGACACTGATGGTAGCAGGACATGAAACAGTGGCAACAGCAATGGCTTGGGGATTGTATTGGATTCATCATTTACCGAAAGTCCGAGATAAATTGCTTCAAGAACTTGATTCCCTCGGTGATTCCCCAGATCCCATGAGCATTTTCCAACTACCTTATCTCACAGCTGTTTGTAATGAAACATTGCGAATTCACCCGATCGCAATGTTCGCGTTCCCCAGGATAGTCCAAGAACCCTGTGAACTACTAGGACATCCTTTAGCTTCTGGAACATTACTGGTTCCCAGTATTTACCTAACTCATCAGCGTGAGGATTTATATCCGCAGCATCAGCAATTTAAACCAGAACGCTTTTTAGAACACGAATTTTCTACTTATGAATTTTTGCCCTTTGGTGGTGGAGTTCGTCGCTGTATAGGTGAAGCTTTGGCTATGTTTGAAATGAAGCTAGTATTAGCAAAAGTACTGTCAGGCTATCAACTTGCTCTAGCTGGTAAGCGGCCAGAGCATCCTCAACGTCGAGGTTTTGCACTTGCGCCTGCTAATGGGGTGAAGATGGTAGTTACAGGACGACATGTGCGTGAAGAGCCTCGAGTGAATATGACAACTACATCCACATCGGTCTTTTAATAATCTGTCAGAGCGATTTTAATAAAAATTATAAACGCAGCTTTTCACAAAAACTGCGTTTTTAGTACTCTTAGATTTGGACTCGATCAATTACTCATCTAACCCTCTAACTGTTGCATTGGTATCTCAATAGTAAACTCAGTCCCTTTTCCCGGTGTAGAATTACAGGTTAAACTACCTTTGTGTTTGTCCACGACAATCTGGTAGCTAATTGACAACCCTAAACCCGTACCACTTCCTACTGACTTGGTGGTAAAAAATGGGTCAAATATTTTCTGCTGCACGGCTTTTGTCATGCCAGAACCGTTATCAGTAATCCGAATTATTGCCGTATTAGAATTTGTTAGTTCAGTAAAAATGTGAATTTGTCGTACACGATGAGAAGTCGGTGACGTATCTATATCATTTGTTAATTCTTCTCGCTCGTTTATTAATGATGGATGAGCTATGATAAATAACTCTTCTAAAGCATCAATTGCATTACTCAGAATATTCATAAATACCTGATTTAGTTGGCCAGGGTAACAAATAACTTCCGGTAATTGTCCATATTTTTTGATGACTTCAATTTCTAGTAAATTGCTATTTGGTTTCAGTCGGTGCTGCAAAATCATTAAGGTGTTGTCTATTCCCTCATGAACATCTACAGGTTTCATTTCAGCTTCATCTAAGCGAGAAAAGTTACGTAAGCCCAAAACAATATTTCGGATACGCGAACTCCCTACTTTCATGGAATCTAGAATCTTGAGAAGGTCTTCTGATAAAAAATCTATGTCAATCTCCTCAGATTTCTCTTCAATTAAAGGGGATGGATGGGGATATTCTTGCTGATAAATAACTATCAAATCCAGCAACTCTTGGACATACTCGCTAGCATGATTGATATTGCCATGAATAAAGTTAATCGGGTTATTTATTTCATGAGCAATTCCCGCCACCATTTGTCCCAAAGAAGACATTTTTTCACTTTGAATTAATTGGATTTGGGTACTTTGCAATTCTTGTAAAGTTTGTTGTAAACATTGATTTTTGTCATTGAGTTCTTGGGTTCTTTCCTGAACCTTTCCCTCTAGGGTATGGTTGTATTCCTCCAAGCTTTCTTTAGCTTGTGCCAAGTTTTTATAAAGAATAGCATTCTCTAGGGATATTGCTGCTTGAGTGGTGAGAAGTTTGAGAACTTCTATGCGATCGCGTGTAAATGCTCCTGTTGTCAGACGATTTTCTAGGTAAAGAATCCCAATTAATTTACCTTGATTTAGAAGAGGTATAGACAATAAGCTCTTAGGTTCTTCACTAGTGATATAACTATCACTTGCTAGAAAAGAAACAGCTATTGGATCATCAATAACCAAGATTTCTCTAGAGCGTTTAACATAGTTAATCAAAGTAATGGGAACATCGTAGCTTGATTCAAGGCAAGTTGATGGAAACTCAGTATAGGTATGCTCAAAATTTGAACTTGAACAAACTGCTGTGACAGTTAATGCTAAGTTATCACCTTCACTCAAAATTAAAGCGCATTTAGAAGCTCCTGCATTCTCCATAACAACTTCCATTAAAGTAGAAAGTAGTCGCTCAAGCTCGATTTCTCCAGAGAGTGCGTGAGATGCTTTAATGAATGCGGCTAAATCCAGAGAATCAGAAATACTTGTCTTCGAGCCAATAACAGTTTGTTGATTACTTAGAGTAGATAAAGATGATATAGATATGCTATTGAAAGAAGCGCTTTCCTCGCTAGCAGGGATACTCAGTTTTTGTTGCTGGGATATAGGAGTGAGTAATTGGGGATAGCGTTTTACTAAATCGTCAACTTTGGCTTTTGCTCCCCAATTAACGTATCCATAATAGGCATCAATTAAGTAGGTTTGGGCAATTTTCTGCTTGCCCCATTTTAGATAAAATTTAGCTGCAAGTTCCTGAGCTAAAGCTACTTCATTCTTGTAGTCATGCTCTTCAGCTAGGGAGATAGCACGGTCGTATTCTTCCATTGCTTCAAAATATTTCCCTTCAACTCGATACCTTTCTGCTTCTACCAAATAAAATTTATGGCAATTATTCATTGGGGCATGATATGCCCAATATTGCATCTTTTCCTGATTAGCTTGCACCCGATCGAGAATACGCTTTTGCTCTGAATCAGGTGCATCGGCGTACACCGCCAGTTTGGCCAGAGAATCGTAAAAATAGAAAACAGGAACAACTAGTTGTCCTGTACCACTATCTAAGTACTTTTCAGCTAGGGTGGCATTTTCAGCTGCTTGAGGGAACTGCTGAAACAAGTAGCATAAATGTAGTTTATGGAAATATAGATATAAAAGTCCGATTCCATCCTTGGCTTCCAAATGCAGTGGCAGCATTTTCTCCTCATCATAGGCTGCACCAATTAAACGACAAGGATTTTCTACAAACCCCAGTAAATTTAAGACACTTTGTTGATAGATACAATTCCAGTTAAACGCTCTTTCTTGCTTGATTTGCTTCAAAGCATTGCTGTAGTTTGCTATCTCGCGTTCCAGCCCTGTAAGTTCTCTACCAATAGAATAACAACAGAAGCAATAAAACTGAAGAAATAAAGCTGCAAATTCTAAATCTCCTGTTTCTATCGCTAGAGAGTAAGCTTCTAGTACAGTATTTAATGTTTCCTTAGGATGCTCCTTCCAATGACGGATACCTGCATGAAATACCTCCATAACTTTTGCTTCAACTTCTTTAGCATTGTACTTAGCCACCAAACTTAAAGCCAGTTTGCCAAAATCATAGCCAGACTGAATATCTCCCTTTTCACTACAGAGGATCGTTCCGTAAAGAACGTATGCAAAGGCAGACAAGGGGGCATTGCCATATTTGAGCGATAAGTTGATTTGTTTAAGAACAATCAGGAAAAAAAGTTCAGGAGTAACTGCATAGGCAAAAAAAAGCGCATTCGATAGAATCCGCATAACTACCAATGTTTGTTCTGCCGTCATTTCTGGCAGATCAATTAAATCCTCAATCCGCTTTTCATTTAAATTTAATGTTAGTTCAGCGATCGCTAGCTGAATATCTGACTGACTAGGATTTTCAGGCAACTCAACTTCCAACAATTTTAGAACACTTAGTGCAGTCCTGACAGATTCTAGTGCTTGGTTTTGCGCTCCATAAGCTTTAATTTTGACTTCATAAACTTTTACTTTTTCTAGCAGTGTTTTTGCTCGTGCCAACACTACTTCTACTAATTGCTCCATTTGCCTAAAGTCGCCAGCTAGATACGCAGCCTCTGCTCCTGTCTCATACAAAGCTAGGATTAGTTGATATTTAGTCTCCCAACTATCACTTGCGAGCAATTGGATGCCGATAGTTAAATACTTAACAGCGGCGGGATAAGCTGTTGATGCTAAAGCCTTACGTCCAGCAATTAGATTCATCTGGGCCAGTTCATCTCGTTTAGCTTGAGGGGAGATGAATTCTACTGCGATATTAAACTGATTGACAAGCTCAAAAATCTTTTCTTCCTGTTTTGCAACAGGAATATTGTTCAATAACAGTAGCCCAATTTTTAAGTGAATTGGCTTTTTTTGTTCTTCAGGAATTAAAGAATAAGCGGCTTGCTGCACTCTATCATGGACAAATTTATACTTGGGTAGCTGTAAATTAGAATTTGAACATTGTGTAGATTCTATTCCATGAACAATGAATTCTTGATTAGTATTATCTTTTGAAAAAATGCTGTAATTTTCAGATTGTGGTAAAATTAGCCCATCAAGTAACGCTTGCCACAAGTCTGATGCTGTATCTACTACAGATTTTTCATTAACGATCGCCAGAGTTTTTAAGTCAAATTGATTTCCAATACAGGCAGCTAGTTTCAAAACTTTTTGGGTATATATTGGCAATTTTTCTATTTGCAGGGCGATAAATTCTACTACATCATCTGTAAGAGCTAAATCTTTGATTTTTGAAATATCATACTGCCAATGACCAGCATCAAAATTTAATACAATTAGCCCATCATTATGTAAAGTTTTGAGAAATTGAACAGAAAAGAAGGGGTTGCCTTTAGTTTTAGCAAACACCATCTGGGTGAGAGGAACAGCAACCAATTCTGGACAATGAAGTGTCTCAGCAATTAGATGATTTAAATCGCCTTGATTTAAAGGTGCTAAAGTAATTGTATTAATGATTACTCCTGCTTTTTGAATCTCCTGTAGTGTCAAAGAAAGCGGATGTGCCTTGGAAATTTCATTATCTCGATAGGAACCAACTAATAAGAAACCCCCTTTTGTTTCACGCATCTGTTCTGTCTCTTCTGAAATAGAAGACAACATACTTTCACACATTAATAACTGAATTAATTTCAAAGAAGCTGTATCTGCCCATTGCAAGTCATCGAGAAAGATAACTAGGGGATGTTCTTTAGTTGTAAAGATTTGGATGAATTTTTGAAACAATAAATTGAAACGATTTTTGGCAGCGCTGCCAGAGAGTTCTGTAACCTGAGGTTGTTTACCAATAATCTGTTCGAGTTCAGGAATGACATCAATAATCACCTGTGTTTGTGTACCTAATTCCCGCAGAATTTTGGATTTCCATTGTTGAATTTGAGCATCAGTTTCTGAGAGCAGTTGCCCAATTAAGTCCCGAAAGGCTTGCACTAATCCTGACAAAGGAATGTCACGTTGAAACTGGTCAAATTTTCCTTTGATGAAGTAACTACGCTGCCGCACAATAGGTTTGTGGACTTCATTAACCACGGCAGTTTTGCCAATGCCAGAGAAACCTGCGACTAATATCATTTCTGTTGCCCCGTCTGTCACACGCTTAAAAGCAGCAAGTAGAGTTTCAACTTCACTTTGGCGACCATAGAGTTTTTCAGGGATTACAAAACGGTCAGAGATGTCTCTCACGCCGAGTTTAAAGGGTGCAATATTTCCTGTTTCTTGCCACTGGCTTTGGCACACCTCCAAGTCATGCTTTAACCCCAAAGCACTCTGATAGCGGTCTTCGGCATTTTTTGCCATCAGCTTGCTGATGATGTCAGACAAAATTAGCGGAATATCGGAGTTAATCCGACTGGCTCTTGGCGGTTGTTTGGCAATGTGAGAGTAAACTAACTCCGTCGGATCTTTGCTGGTGAAAGGTAACTGTCCGGTGAGGAGCTGAAAGAAGGTGACACCGAGGGAATAAAAATCAGTGCGGTAGTCAATACCTCGGTTCATCCTTCCAGTTTGTTCTGGGGAAATGTAAGCCAGGGTACCTTCTAAGATGTTGGGATTCGTGAGAAATTGAATTTCTCTTGGCAAAAGGGTGGCAATACTAAAGTCGATGAGTTTGATTTCATTTGTGCTAGGGTTGATGAGGATGTTGGCAGGCTTGATATCTTTGTGAATGATGCGATCGCGATGCAGTCTTTCCAGGGTAGAAGCAATTTTAATCGCAATGTGGAAAAACTCGTTCAGGGAAAGCCAGTTTTCCTTTTTTACTTTGTCATCTATTTGCCAGTTTTGGAGGGAAATGCCACCAAAGTCTTCCATCACTAAAACATAGCTGTTACGGTAATTTTCTAAGCTATAGGTTTTGACTA
This sequence comes from Nostoc sp. DedSLP04, assembly GCF_034530775.1. Classification (NCBI taxonomy): domain Bacteria; kingdom Bacillati; phylum Cyanobacteriota; class Cyanophyceae; order Nostocales; family Nostocaceae; genus Nostoc; species Nostoc sp. DedSLP04. The sequence continues at coordinate 52,986 of NZ_JAVRCL010000033.1, forward strand.
TGCCAGGAAAATCGAGGTTTTTGGTGATGATATATTGATTTCGGAACTGAGCTATTTCTGCAAAGGTAGGATATTCATTCCGCATCAATTTGAGAACGACTGATTTTTGGTCTTCTTCTCTAATACCTCGATAAACTAGAGTTTTACTGCCTGAGTAGATTTGTTCAGTAATGCGATAACCAGGAAACGAATATAATGTATCTAATACTACTAACATTGCGGACTATGCTCATAATTATTGTTTCTATGGCTTATTATTCCCGCGCAAAGACTATCCTCATCATGAAAGAGGATTTTTTTGTTTAATTTGTATTAGAAAATGTGACTTGTAATATATTTTTATTACTAAATATCTGAATCTTAAACTGTATGTTTTCTCATCAAGTGAAGTACATATCGAAATCTCAACACAACCCTTCTTTGAACTTACTAAGAGGGAAGATAAAGTACAGCTTTACCGAGCTTAGGTCAAGCTGTACCTCACTAAATAATGATGATTTATCAACATAAGTGTTTTTGAACTAACTATTTTTATCCGCTTTTAATCGGACACCAGTATAGATGGTGTATTTTTGGCTGCGATAATAATAACGAGCACAAATACTACTTGATTTTTTGTTTAATAAAAGTCACAACCTGAGTAAGCTGTTTCTTCAAACCATCAATTTCTGCTTGCATTTTGACAATTTTCTCATTCAATGCATTAATTTCTGCCTCGGAGACTCCTCCAGTACTGGGGGTTGTGATGCTGGGGGCTGTGACGCTATTTGCAACGCTAGGAGCTACTACCGTACCATTGGCGACACCAGAGGTTGCTACTGTGCCATTTTTGACAGCAACCGCTGCTCCTACTGCCACTAGTTCTGGGCGTGGCTGTTTTGCCTTGGCCATAGCTAGCTTAATTGCACCAATTAGTTGTTTCTGATCGAAAGGTTTGCCCAGAAATTCAAAATATTCAAATGGTTCTGTGATTTTCTCAGTCACCTCTTCTTTGCGACCAGACATGATCACTAAAGGAATTTTCCTTAACTCTGGATCGGCTTGAACTTTCTGGAAAACTTCCCAGCCACTCATTTTAGGTAACAGAAAATCCAGCATAATCAGGCTGAGTTTTTCCTGAAGGATGAAATTTAGTCCTTCCACACCGTCTTTTGCTTCTAGTACCTCAAAATTGCCCGGAGGCAACATTTCTCGTACTTTTACCCTGACAACTGTAGTGTCATCGATAACTAAAATCTTGTTGCTTGCCACGACTGTTTGCTCTAACAGAAACTATAAGTGTAAATAGCGGCTTTGCCGATTGTCCTTGAGAATCCTCCCACTATATACATAATTTCTAGCAATTGGGGGATAGTATATTTCGGTATAAATGACATTGTTAGAGGTGTTTTGCAAAACTTTTGCTCGTGCTCTTTTAAATTTGTGTCATTGTGATATTTAATCAACCGACCACTACATCTATATCCGCATCTTGCTTGGATGTTTATGATTTCGTCACAACAAGCCGAACTAAAGTCTGAAATTAAGGCAATGCCTAGCTGGTTACGTCGCCCGATTGGTAAAGCCAGTGAAATCTCTACCGTACAACGCATTATTAAGCAGCGCCAAATTCACACGATTTGTGAAGAAGGACGCTGCCCTAACCGCGGAGAGTGCTATGCCCAAAAAACTGCAACTTTTTTGCTAATGGGGCCTACATGCACACGCTCTTGTGCTTTCTGTCAAGTAGATAAAGGTCATGCACCAATGCCTCTTGATTTAGAGGAACCTGAAAAGGTTGCCCAGGCGGTGCAGCTTTTGGGATTGCGTTATGTGGTGCTGACTTCTGTAGCCCGTGATGACTTGTCCGATCGGGGTGCAGGGCACTTTGTAAAGACGATCGCGACTATTCGCCAATTGAATCCAGAGACTCAAATAGAAGTGCTGACCCCAGATTTTTGGGGTAGTGCTGGTGTTGGAGAAGAAGGTCAACGCCAGCGGATAGCGATGATTGTCAAAGCCAAACCAGCTTGTTTCAATCACAATATTGAGACAGTGCGGCGGTTAACTGGGCCAGTGCGCCGGGGAGCCAAGTACGATCGCTCCCTCTTGGTGCTGGCTACGGTTAAAGAACTCGATTCGACAATTCCCACCAAATCAGGTTTGATGCTGGGACACGGAGAAACAGTTGATGAAGTTATTGAAGCAATGGCTGATTTAAGGGCTGTAGGATGCGATCGCTTGACTCTTGGGCAGTATATGCGTCCTTCTTTAGAACATTTGCCAGTCCAAAAATATTGGACTCCAGAGGAATTCGATCGACTTGGCAGATTAGCATGGGAAATGGGATTCAACCATGTTCGTTCTGGGCCTCTGGTTCGCAGTTCTTACCATGCTGGAGAGGAGGGAGTAAGGATTGGGGAGTAGGGAGTGGGGGGAGCAGGGGGGCAGGGGGACAAGTTTCTCCTTTGTCTCCCCCCTCTTCCTTGTCTCTTCTCCATGCCCAATGCCCAATTCCCAATTCCCAATGCCCAATTCCCAACTTCACACAAATATTCTTAAAGAATTTGAGTATTTGGTACACCAGTTTGGTATTTCTTTAAAAGTCATGACATTAGGAGAATCGGATTATGACCTCTAAAACAACGAAGAATCCTACAGATTTACCAGTTGCCGACAGTGGAGCTAAACCTCCCTACGCCTATCGCACAGGCTGGGCAATATTCTTGTTAGCTATCAATTTCCTGGTAGCAGCCTGGTATTTCCACATTATTGAATAATTAGAAGTGGAGTGGTGCTGCTCAAATCGTTCCTTTGAATAAACCTTTGGGGCGAATGAGCAGCACCAAAATCATGATTAACAGTGCTACACCTTGTTTGTATTGTGAACCCAGCCAAGGAGTGCTGATTTCCTGGACGATGCCAATGATAAAAGCTGCTGCGATCGCACCGTAGGGATTGCCAATTCCACCAAGTATTACTGAGGCAAATAATGGTAATATTAAGAACCAACCCATATTCGGGCGCACAGCTGTAATTAACCCATACATACTGCCGCCCAATGACGTAATCGTGCCAGCAATTACCCAAGTCCAAAAAATAACTCGGTCAACATTGATACCTGAAACTCTAGCTAAGTCCAGATCGTCGGCAACTGCTCGCATCGCCTTACCAATTTTGGTATTTTGCAGCAGATAATGCAGCGCCAAAATTGCTAGCACCGCCAACCCTAATACCAATAATTGATTTTGCGGTATCTTTAAACCCAAAATATCTAAAGCCGGAGTAACAGGTAAATTATAATTTTGGTTCCTGCCACCCCAGATAAAAATAATCCCATTGCGAATAAATAAGGCAAGTCCGATAGAAATAATAATCAGCGTAGTGGAAGTAGCACGGATAGAGCGCATCTTTGACCACAGTAACTTTTCCGATAACAGCATTGCTGCTACTGTTCCCGCCGCCGCCAAAATCATCGACAGCCAAATATTGACTCCAATGGTGTTCATCAGCCAAGTTAGATAGGCTCCTAAAGTGAGAAAGTCACCATGAGCAAAGTTAGATAGCCGTAAAATTCCATAAGTAAGAGTCAGTCCGACTGCGGCTAGAGCAATAATGCTCCCCACCGCAATCCCATTCACGATTAGTTGAGCGAATTGTGCATCCATAAGTTTTCAGTTGCGTTGAAAAAATTTTAGGTTAGGTTCATACAATAATTTTTTTTTGGACTAGCTGCTAAACTCGACATCATAAGTTATGGTTTATAACAACATAAGTTATCGTTTATAAATAAAAAAGAATTGTCCGTTAATATACATAAAATCCTGTTGGGATTTTTATGCGTAGCTAAACTTGTTCAGCGGTCTAGTTGACCATGCAGCAGTATTCAAGCTTACCAGACCAGAAATCACTGATAGATGCAACGCCAAAACTTAAACTTTTGACAACAATTGAGCAACTTCGCGCGCAGCTGTGGCTGGAGAGCAGCTTAAACCAGTTGCAAAGTCGCCTTAATGATTGCTTGCTTTCTGCTTGTAACACTGTCCCACAGCCAGAAGCAGCACAAGCGGAAATTTTCCAAACCGTGGTTAACGAGATTAACAGTGCTATTCACAGCAGTAATCTGGCACTTACAGAATGTGCCGTAGGCATCGCTATGTGTCAACCACAAGAAACTGTTGCCACAGTTTGCTATGTTTCTGGTTCTCCATCCCCAAATTCACCACCTTTATTTCTAGAAGTGCTGACAGCAGAAAAAAAGCTGCTGTTGAGATTGCAAGAAGTCATAAAAATTGAAGATTTACAACAGCTTGAGAATCAGCAACTACCGAGCGCTTGGCGGTTAGCGGATGATTCTGGCAGCGTTATCGGCTGGCTAATTCTTGCCACAGCGCCCCTAAGTTCTCATCATGAGTCGTTCATAGAATCGCAAGCTCAACTCAGATCGCAATTGATAACAAGGTCTGCCAAATGCTGTACTACAACCTTGGTACAACTTAGACACATCCTGTCTTGGCCGCAACGGTGTCAACAGTTAAGTAATTCTAATCAAGAATTGGAGCGCACCAATCAACTGAAAAATCAGTTTCTGGCAAACACCAGCCACGAAATTCGTACACCGCTTAGTTCCATTATTGGGTTTACCCATCTGCTTTTAGCTCCAGGGTACGAACCAACTAAAGAACGGCAGCAAGAGTATTTAAATATCATTCAGTCTAGCGGTAAACACTTACTAGCTCTGATTAACGATATTTTGGATCTCTCTAAAATTGAAGCAAATCAGCTAGAAGTACAGTGGGAAACAGTAGATGTCCCACTGTTGTGTAACAATGTTTTGGCATTGGTGAAAGAGAAAGCTGCTAATAAAAGTTTGAAACTGTGCCTAGAACTTGAACCTGATATTACAACCTTAGTAGCTGACCCCTTACGACTCAAGCAAATGTTGTTGAATTTACTCTTCAACGCCCTAAAGTTTACCAGTCAAGGAAGTGTTGGCTTACAGATTGCTTCCAAAGGTGTATTTGTGCATTTTACAGTTTGGGATACTGGCACTGGCATTTCCCAGGAAGACCAAGTTCAACTGTTTCAGCCATATTTCCAAATTGCCAAGGCCGTAGCAGATGGTATTGAAGGTACTGGTTTGGGTTTAGCAGTGACTCAGAAACTCGCCCAAATTCACGGTGGTTGGGTGAAAGTTGAATCGGAAATAGATCGTGGCTCCCGTTTTACTCTTGTACTTCCTCTTAAGCAAAAGATGGCAGTCAGGGTAGATGAGGAAGCAGGAGAAGCAAATTTTCCCTCATTTCCTCTGCCTTTGACACCTAGTTCCTCTGTAGAAATTTTGCTGGTAGAAAATGATTTACCCAATGCTGATTTGATGCAAATTTATCTACAAAAATTGGGATATCAAGTGACTTGGGTTAAGAATGCTGACGAGATGTGGGAAGCCCTAACACAGTTAGATCCAGCGGTAATTTTAATGGATGTTTGTTTGGCAGATGGAAATGGTCTTAACTTGGTACAACAACTGCGAGAACATCAGCAATATCGGACGATTCCGGTAATTGTTCAAACAGCAATGGCGATGAAAGGCGATCGCGAAACCTGTCTAGCGGCTGGAGTAAATGACTATATTTCTAAACCAATTGATTTACCACTTTTAGCCAGTCTGGTGGCTAAGTACAGCAAACCGCCAATATAGAGAGGCAGGGGGAGACGAGAAAGCAGGGGAGCAGGGAGATGAGGGGACAAGGGGACAAGGGGACAAGGAGATAAACAAAACTCTTAACTCCTAACTCAGCACGGGCTAAACGCCCCGCTGACGCTAACAGCACTCCTAACGCCCAATGCCCAATGCTCCATAACTAATGACTACAATATAAATGATTGGGTGCTGTAAGGTTTTGGCAGGATTGGGAAATGATGCTGACAGAAAAATTTGAGCAATTAAGAGCCTTATTTACAGAAATGGAGCAGGCGTTGATTGCCTACTCTGGGGGCGTTGATAGCACTTTGGTTGCCAAAATTGCTTATGATGTGTTGGGCGATCGCGCTTTGGCTGTCACGGCTGTTTCTCCTTCACTGTTACCAGAAGAATTGGAAGACGCGAAAATTCAAGCTGCAACAATTGGGATTCCTCATAAAATCGTCCAGACTCACGAGATGGAAAATCCCAATTACACTTCTAACCCGGTTAACCGCTGTTATTTTTGCAAAAGTGAGTTGCACGACACTCTCAAACCTTTAGCTTTAGAGTTGGGTTATCCTTATGTGGTGGATGGGGTGAATGCTGATGATTTGCATGATTATCGCCCAGGAATTCAGGCGGCTAAAGAAAGAGGGGCGCGATCGCCTTTAGCAGAAGTCGGTCTTACCAAGGTTGAAGTTCGCCAACTTTCGCAACAACTCGGTTTACCTTGGTGGGATAAACCCGCTCAACCTTGCCTAAGTTCGAGGTTTCCTTACGGTGAAGAGATTACTGTCGCTAAGTTGCAACGAGTCGGCAGAGGAGAAATTTATCTGCGAAAGCTAGGCTGGCAGAATTTGCGCGTGCGATCGGAAGGTGATACAGCACGTATTGAATTACCACCAGAACAAATCAAAGAGTTTGTATTAACTAACGATTTACAAACATTAGTTTCGGCATTTCAAGATTTTGGATTTATCTACGTAACCTTAGATTTAGAAGGTTATCGTAGCGGTAAGTTGAATCAGGTATTAAATCGGGAAGCCTTGGGCGTTAAAGTATAAAATTTTAGTTCTATAAATATAGAGTTTATTTACCGTCTAGAGCAACTAGAAAGCAACCGTTAATTCTCCAGATATTATTGGGCTGTTTTTCCATAAAATATAAAGCCCTCAAGGGGACTCCATCAGGAGCAAGTAGCAGCACTGGTTGAGTTATGTTTCCCTGGATGGTTGTTATGTTCTCAAAAAATACAGAACGAGGACGGTATACTGCTCGGTAGCTTGTCTTTACCATCTGCATAAAATTTTCTGGAGTTCCGAATTGCGCCTGAATCGCCGGACTAGCAAAGGCAAAAGCGCCTTGGGCATCATCTTTTTTAAAGGCTGCCAATTGGTATTCAATTACAGAACGTATGTTGATGGCATCAGTATCAGTAACTTCCATAAATTTAAAAATTGCTTAGGCGCAGCCCATCGTAGACATCGCAGCAAGTGTTGCCAAAGCGATCGCTCAATTCTCACGCTGAGTGAGTGTGTATTCTATCTGCTGTAGTGCCGTTCGCCACACATCATATCCCTCTTGAGACAGGTGCAAGCCATCTGTGGTCAACTCTGGGCGCAAATTGCCTTCCATATCCGTAAACCAGCTATAAATATTGAGATAATTAGCACCTTCTTGTTTAGCGATCGCGGTTAGTTGGATGTTGAGGTGACGAATACGGCTATTGGAAATTTTTGGTAAACGAGTAGGCAAAATTGATTGGACAATGATTTGAGCTTTGGGGTGAGTCTGGCGTAAACGCCGGACAATCCGGCGATAATTATGCAAAATTGTTTCATCACTAGCGCCTTTTCGTAGGTCGTTAATCCCAGCCATAATGTAAATAACATCTGGCCGCGTTGCTGAAAATGCCCCCAATCTTTTTAAAACGCCACTAGAGGTATCTCCAGATATGCCTTGATTCAGCCACAATTTACCAGCAGGCAGTTTTTCTCTGGGAAACCACATGCTCAAAGAATCACCAACCAAAATACTTAGATGATTGGCACCTTGACCTTGAGCGATCGCTCTAGCTTCTAAAGCTAATAAACTTTTCCAGTCGTCATAAGTTAGTTGACGTTTCTTGATCGACTCCCACAATGATTGCAAATTATCACTATCTACGCGTGTATAAATCTGACCTGTTTTCAGAGCTGCCAATCTTTGGTAGTAAAGTTGACTTCCAGATGTCAATAAGAGGCTAGTTGCTTGGGTGCTGGGGTTAAGTGATGACTCTGTTGATACTGGTAATCCCTGAGTGCTGAATTCTGGTACGCTAGGGACGTTTTTTTCACTTACTATTGGCTGCGAACTTTTTAGGGGTTGGAACGCTTGAGAGCTGAGTTCGGGTAAGGAAAGGTCGACGCTCTTGATAATTTTTGTACTGACTATTGTCTGCGAACCTTGTTTTAAATCCCACAGGAATCTAGAACTTTCTGGCAGGATAATTGACAGATGTGGAAGAGCCGATGCTGGTATTGCTAATCCTGTTAACAAGCCTGCTGCCAACAGATAAGGGTCCCTCATCGCTTTCTCTCTCCTCTACTCACTGCTTTTCCTTATGACGGCATTAATTGGCTGTATTCAGGAAAATTTTACTTCGGTTAAGTTATTATTCTTATTTACGCTGTATAGTTCTGTAAAGCGTGTTCATGAGATTATATTTGACAATTTACGATCTCTTTAAAGTAGGGTTTTCCCGGTGGTATACAAGTCTTATTTGTGCGAATACTTCTACTGAAAGCACTGTTTTCATCAGCCACTCGCTTTTTCTAACTCAGTTATCACAAATATAACTAGGTTTGCAAACTGGCGATTAGTGAGTTATTTTAGAGGATCTAAGAACAGAGGTTTTTGCTTTTGATGTTGCTAATATGTGAAATAAACAGCAGATTTTAGGTTTCTAGATTTCAGCTAATTGTCGCGATCGCGTGAGAGTTGGCTAGACCGAGAAAGCTACGGTAATACGTATACATTTTCGTTTTTTCATCTGAAATTAAGCAGTGCAAATGCAACAGTTATTAAAGATGTGATTAGTTCAGATTACAGCTTCGATAACTAGGACAAGTGAAAGTGTGGTCTCTAAAAGAAGCTTCTGACCATTGTGAGGTAATTTGCAACAGAGTTACAAGTTATGCGCGTCGTCAGAAAACGACAACAGTTGACTTTCCTGCTATATCGAAATTAGCTCGTATCTTTAATATGACGATTGAGAACTTAGTGGGAATTTTGGAAAAAATAGGCAAAATTTTAACTTTTGAGAATATTGATATCATACGATAACGTGTCCTCAATGAGCAAGTATCAGGTTTGCCATACTGAGAATTTGATAACTCACTATAGGTAATTTCAAATTTCTGTTTACTCATTGAAGTATGAGTTGAAACACACTTAAATTAAGTTTAGCTCTAGAGAATAACCTCATTGAAAGTGCTAAGATTTAGGCTGAATCATTAGTGTTTCCTTTTCTTCTGTGGCTAGAGCTAGTACAGCGATTGGTGTCAGTCCCATTATTAAAGAGATTGTGCAAAAACAGGCACATTCCACACGTTTGACCCTGAAAGAAGTTATTCTGATGGGGATGTTAGCTATTGATAAACTAGATGATCGAGGTCGTCAAGAGCTAGCCGATCGAGTTCATCAAATGCAAGTGAATGGAGAAATTTAATTGAGTAGCTATGAGTTAAGAGTTATAAGCGATGCCCTGAGCCTGCCGAAGGGTTATCAATTTTAACTTCTCACTCCTGACTCTTTACTTAATTTGGTTATTGGCTAAATCGATAACGACTTCCCATTACATAATTTTCATTAATTTCAAAAGATATCCATCGGCGTTGCAGAGTTTCAGCAACAAAGCCGGTTGTATTAGAACCTGCAAATGGATCTAGTACCATATCACCTTCATCAGTTAAAAATTTGATGAAGAACTCGGCGAACCCTTGAGGAAAGCGTGCTGGATGGGGTTTAATTTCTGCTGTTTTGCAGCGTCGTAAATAAGCGCTATTCGATTCAGTATTAGCAATTTCTAGCAAATTCGGCGGAATTGCACCTTGGTTATCCTTTTGAAATTTATCAGAAATATCATGTCCACTAGGACGTATTTTTGCTTTATAGCCATTTTTGAGTAACTGTTTCATACTTTGGCTATAAGGCTTTAATACTTTTGTGTTATCTGCTTTAGGATTCGGTGTTTTAGACAACCACCAAACTGTATTTACAGAATCTTTTACACGAATCCGCCTGATTGTCACCCACTCAGCAGGGGTTGGCAGTCGAGCCGGATTATAGTGGTAAAATTCTTGAGCAAGAAAAAAACCTACTTCCTTACATAATCTAACTAAAAGTTCGTATTGGTAGATACTCCGCACGGGATTACCAGGTAAGTAAGCGCCACCTAAATCTAGTACGAATGAGCCATTATCTGCCAGTACTCTTTTAAATTCGGATGCAAAAGGTAGGAACCACTCAATATATTTTTCAGCAGTTTCGTTACCGTATTCTTTTTTGCGGGTGAGTGCGAATGGAGGTGAGGTGAGGATGAGATTAATATTGTTGTTTTCAATAGACTTAATTAGTTCTAGGCTATCACCTAGATATATTGCGCCGTGATTTTGGGTGTAATATGATTTTAAATTTATTTGTTGTGAGTTCAAGAGTTATAAAATTATTTCGGCTTTGGGGACTTCCAAATAAAAAATAGTATCCAGTAATCTCTTGTGGGGTGGGCATCTTGCCCGCCCTTGGTTATTGGCAAGATGCCTACCCCACAAAAGCATCAAGATTATCCGGCATTTAATGTCAAGTCAGCAGTAGCCAGTATTTATATCAGCATAATATCAAAAATTTGGTACATCACATTAGTATAATACCGACAATGCTACAAAAAATTTTTACTCTCAGAAAAAATTCTATTCAATCAAGAAATCGGTGTGATTTATATGACAAGCAACTTAGATAATCACAAGTTTAAATATTCTTTAATACCTTATATAGGTGCAGCAATTATAGGAGTGAGTATAATCCCGTTTGCCTATACTACTGTGAAATCTTTTATTTCTCTATCAAACTATATTCAGTCAAGTAACGATCTCAGGGCTTCTGGAAATTATAAAGCAGCTTTAGACGCGCTAAACACAGCTATTAAGCTAGATTCTAAAAATCCACAGTTATACATTGATCGGGCTGACGTTCGTGATAAATTAGGCGATGAACAGGGTGCTTTACAAGACTGCAATAAAGCAATTGGGCTTGACCCTAAAAGCTCTTTGGCTTACAACAATCGCGCTACAATTCGGAGCAAACTAGGGGATAAACAAGGAGCATTACAAGACTCCAACATAGTAATTAAGCTTGCACCTGAATCTGGTGGTGCTTATAACAATCGAGGCCTTGCTCGCCGCTATTTAGGTGATACAGAGGGAGCTTTACAAGACTATAATAAAGCGATTCAGTTAAACCCAGAAAAGGCTATTGCCTACTCTAATCGGGCTGTAGTTCGCTATGAATTAGGAGATAAGCAAGGTGCAATTAAAGATTGGCAGCAAGCTGCTAACCTTCATTTACAGCAAGGGAATACAAAAAAATATTTAGAGGTAATAGAGGAAATTAAATTGATTCAATAATGAATTATAGACTGGCATTTAAGGCTACAAAGGGGCGGGCAAGATGCCCACCCCACAAGAAAGAGAGAATGTGATGGTTGAGATTATTCAGGGAGTTGCCAAAAGAAGGGGTAATTTTCTGGGGTTGATGATAGTCTTGCTTTTACAGGATTTTGTCTGATATATTCCCAATATTGTTGAAACTCTTGGTCATTCCTAACAATACGATCATATCTTTCATCTTGCCAAACTGTTCCTATATGTTTCATCACTTTGGGAATTTGTTTAGCACTATAACCTTTAATACTTTTCATAATGCTACTCAATGACCAAAACTCATTTTCCGATTTGAGTAAAGGTTGAATAAGCAGATGCACATGATTTGTCATCACCACAAGGACAAATATTCGATATCTGTTTTTATCAAAAAATAAGCAGGAATTAAAAACTATTTCTCTAGCTTCCAGGTTAAGTTCTAACTTTTCCCAAGTATTAAAGGTAATGAAATAAACTGCCCCATCTAACTCCCAATGAGGTAATCTTCTCCGAAAAATTTTCAACTTTGGCTCTTGCATTCAGAATACAAAACTATTTGTAATTTTTCTGCAACTTTTCTTTCTTGTGGGGTGGGCATCTTGCCCGCCCCTTCTCTATTGTTCCCATCCTCTCCACCCAAAACCCAAAAAAATCCCCCGCCTAATGGCAGGGGATTTTTATTACTTATCTACAAAACTAGCAGTCGAAATTAACCGAACTTACCAGCAGTAGAAGCAATCAAGAATGCTGCGTAAGTCACGATGTAGCCAACAGTGAAGTGAGCTAAACCAACTACACGACCTTGAACGATGGACAGAGCCACGGGCTTGTCTTTCCAGCGAACTAAGTTAGCTAGAGGAGTGCGTTCGTGTGCCCAAACAAGGGTTTCAATCAACTCTTGCCAGTAACCTCTCCAGGAGATTAAGAACATGAAGCCAGTAGCCCAAACTAGGTGTCCAAATAAGAACATCCAAGCCCAGACAGACAGGTTATTTACGCCGTAAGGGTTGTAACCGTTAATCAACTGAGCAGAGTTAGCCCAGAGGTAATCGCGGAACCAGCCCATGAGATATGTAGAGTTCTCATTGAACTGAGCTACGTTGCCTTGCCAAATGCCTAGATGCTTCCAATGCCAGTAGAACGTAACCCAACCAAGGGTATTGAGCATCCAGAACGCAGCGAGGTAGAAGGAATCCCAACCGGAGATGTCGCAAGTACCGCCACGACCGGGGCCGTCACAAGGGAAGGCATAGCCGAAGTCCTTTTTATCGGGCATCAGCTTAGAACCACGGGCATCCAAAGCACCTTTGACCAAGATCAAGGTGGTGGTGTGCAGACCTAAAGCGATCGCATGGTGAACCAAGAAGTCGCCAGGGCCAATTGTTAAGAACAGGGAGTTAGTACCAGCATTGATGGCATCTAACCAGCCTGGCAACCAAACGTTAGCGTAGTTGGGCCATGCTGTGTAAGCAATACTATCGGGGTTAGATAGCAAAGCATCTAAACCGTACAGTACTTTACCGTTTGCAGCTTGAACGAATTGAGCAAACACTGGCTCAATCAAGATTTGCTTTTCAGGAGTACCGAAAGCAACCACTACATCATTGTGAACGTACAAGCTGAGGGTATGGAAGCCTAAGAAAAGGGATACCCAGCTAAGGTGGGAGATAATCGCTTCTTTATGCTTCAATACGCGCTCAAGAACGTTGCCCTTGTTTTGTTCTGGGTCGTAATCACGTACCCAGAATATTGCTCCGTGAGCAAAAGCACCAAGTATCAAGAAACCAGCAATATATTGATGGTGCGTGTACAGCGCTGCCTGAGTTGTATAGTCCTTAGCAATAAATGCATAAGGAGGCATGGCGTACATATGCTGTGCCACCAAAGAGGTGATGGTTCCCAGAGCAGCTAGGTGAATACCTAACTGGAAGTGCAGTGAATTGTTATAGGTGTCATACAACCCTTGGTGAGGCAGGTTGAACTGACCTTCACTGTTGGTACCTGGTACTAACCCAGCTTTGGAGTTCAGCATTTCTTTGATGCTGTGACCAATTCCGAAGTTAGTCCGATACTGATGACCGGCAACAATGAAGATAACTGCGATCGCCAAGTGGTGATGAGCCATGTCAGTCAGCCACAAAGCTTCTGTCTGAGGATGGAAGCCACCCAAGAAACTTAGAATTGCAGTTCCTGCACCTTGAGATGTCCCAAAGATATGTCCAGGAGTGTCAGGGTTTTGAGAGTAAACACCCCAGTTGCCTGTAAAGAATGGTGTCAAACCTGCTGGGTGGGGTGGGGTATTCAGGAAGTTATCCCAACCTACGTGCTGACCGCGAGATTCGGGGACAGCAACGTGAATTAAGTGACCAGCCCAAGCCAGAGAACTAACACCAAACAGACCTGCTAGGTGGTGGTTTAGGCGATGTTCAGCGCTCTTAAACCATGCCAAGCTAGGACGATACTTGGGTTGCAAGTGCAGCCAACCAGCAAACAACAGTACGGCTGCCAGTATTAACAGGAATACTGAACCGTTGTATAGTTCGCCGTTCGTCCGCATTCCGATGGTATACCACCAATGGTAAAGACCAGAGTAGGTAATGTTTACCGGATTGCTAGCGCCAGCTTGGGTAAAAGCTTCGATCGCTGGTTTACCAAAGTGGGGGTCCCAAATCGCGTGGGCGATGGGACGGATATGAAGGGGATCTTTAATCCACTGTTCAAAGTTACCTTGCCAGGCTACATGGAACAGGAGGCTGGATGCCCACAGGAAGATGATTGCCAAGTGACCGAAGTGAGTTGCGAAAATCTTTTGGTAAAGATTTTCCTCTGTGATGCCATCATGGGTTTCAAAATCGTTGCCTGTAGCGATCGCATACCATATCCGACGAGTCGTCGGGTCCTGTGCGAGATCCTGGCTAAATTTCGGAAATTTTGTCGCCATAGGTTTAATAAATCCTCTGACCTTTAGCCATCAAATACCAGCGTCTAGAGTCCTGAGTTCTGAGTACCAAGTTTTGAGTATTTTCTCAGCACTTAGCACTCAGCACTCCACAACTGATTGCTACCCTACTGAAAGGATGTGTGCATGGAAGAATGCCCAGGTTGTGGCAATTCCTCCCAAGAGGTAGTGAGCTACCCCTACAGCCCGACCCTGAATAATGCTCAGAGCGCGAGGCTGAATTGCTGGTGCTACCTTCAGTTTGTTATGCGCCCAAACAATGGACTCAATCAGTTCTTGCCAGTAGCCGCGACCACTGAACAGGAACATCAAGCTGAATGCCCAGACAAAGTGAGCGCCTAAGAAGAGTAGACCATAGGCAGATAGCGCGCTGCCATAGGAATTGATGACTTGTGTAGCTTGTGCCCACAAGAAGTCTCGTAACCAACCGTTGATGGTAATCGCACTTTGGGCAAAGTTACCACCAGTGATGTGAGTTACAGTCCCATCTGCATCTACGGTTCCCCAAACATCTGATTGCATCTTCCAGCTGAAGTGGAAAATTACAATAGACAGGGAGTTGTACATCCAGAAAAGTCCGAGGAATACGTGATCCCAACCAGAGACTTGACAGGTACCGCCACGACCGGGGCCGTCGCAAGGGAAGCGGAAGCCCAAGTTTGCTTTGTCTGGAATCAGACGAGAGCTACGGGCGTACAGCACACCTTTGAGCAGAATTAGGACGGTGACGTGAATGGTGAAAGCGTGAATGTGGTGAATTAGGAAGTCCGCTGTGCCCAAAGCAATGGGTGCAGCTGCCACTTTTCCGCCAACAGCCAAAATACCGCCGCCAAAGACATAGCTAACTGGTTCTAGGGCATTGGGTGCAGTTGTACCAGGAGCCAAGGCGTGGATATTTTGTATCCACTGGGCAAATACTGGCTGCAATTGAATCCCTGTATCAGAGAACAAGTCTTGAGGACGACCCAATGCACGCATTGTGTCGTTGTGGATGTAAAGCCCAAAGCTATGGAAGCCGAGGAAAATACACACCCAGTTCAGGTGAGAAATAATCGCGTCACGATGACGAAGCACCCGATCCAGCAAGTTGTTTTGGTTCACAACTGGATCGTAATCTCGCACCATGAAGATTGCAGCGTGAGCTGCTCCACCAACAATCAAGAAGCCACCGATCCAAATATGGTGAGTGAATATGCACAACTGTGTAGCGTAGTCAGTTGCCAAATATGGATAGGGGGGCATCGCGTACATGTGATGCGCGATGATGATGGTCAGCGAACCCAAGAAGGCCAGGTTAGTAGCCAACTGAGCGTGCCAGGATGAGGTCAGGTTTTCATAGAGACCTTTGTGACCTTCACCGGTGAAAGGACCTTTGTGGTTTTCCAGGATCTCTTTAATGCTGTGACCAATACCCCAGTTGGTACGGTACTGATGACCAGCAACGATAAAGAGAACTGCGATCGCTAAGTGGTGATGAGAAATATCAGTCAACCACAAGCCGCCTGTTACCGGGTTCAGACCGCCCTTGAAGGTTAGGAAGTCAGCATACTGACCCCAGTTCAAGGTGAAGAAAGGTGCTAAACCAGCTGCAAAGCCAGGGTACAGTTCGGTCAACAAGTCTTTGTTCAAGATGAACTCGTGGGGCAGAGGTATGTCTTTGAGAGCAACGCCTGCATCCAAAAGCTTGTTGGTCGGTGCGGACACATGGATTAAGTGACCTGCCCATCCCAAGGAACCACAACCTAGCAGTACTTGCAAGTGGTGATTCAGCATCGACTCCACATTCTGAAACCATTCCAGTTTAGGAGCGCGTTTGTGGTAATGGAACCAGCCGGCAAATAAGAATAAGCCTGCTAATACCAAGCCACCGATCGCAGTTACGTAAAGT
This sequence comes from Nostoc sp. DedSLP04, assembly GCF_034530775.1. Taxonomy (NCBI): domain Bacteria; kingdom Bacillati; phylum Cyanobacteriota; class Cyanophyceae; order Nostocales; family Nostocaceae; genus Nostoc; species Nostoc sp. DedSLP04. Next base: position 69,176 of record NZ_JAVRCL010000033.1, read on the forward strand.
TGGAAGGAATTTGTGATCCCCCAGCCACGCCATACTTGGAACAAACCGGAGGTGATTTGAATACCGTGGAAACCACCGCCAACATCACCATTTAGAATGTCTTGTCCGACAATGGGCCAAACGACTTGAGCGCTAGGCTTAACGTTTAACGGGTCACTTAGCCAAGCTTCGTAGTTAGAAAACTTCGCGCCGTGGAAAATCATCCCGCTCAACCAGATTGTCACTACAGCCAAGTGGCCGAAGTGGGCTGAGAATATCTTGCGGGAGATATCTTCTAAATCGCTTGTATGTGTATCAAAATCATGGGCGAGTGCGTGCAGGTTCCAAATCCATGTGGTGGTTTTGGGACCTCTGGCTAAGGATCTGTCAAAGTGCCCTGGTTGTGACCATCTCTCGAAAGACGTTGGAACCGGGTCGTTATCGACGATTACTCTTGCCTTTTTTTCCTCTCGCTCCGGAGGACTTATTGTCATTCGACCTCCTCTCTTGATAAGGAATGAGGAATCATGAATACCACAAAGTTAACCATTACCGCAAATTCCATTTTGCTGAAGCCGCGATGAAGACCTATGTGGATTGTTGTTTCTCGTTGAATTATAAAGTCTTCACTTGTACATTGTTGGAGATATTTTAACAATAATTCAAACTTGCTCAAATATTGCTGAAATTCATGCCTTAACTGGCTTTTAACTTCAAACTTTTTGTCCAAAAGTCAATAGTTTAGCTATTTAATTTACAAACAATAACAATTCGTAAAATTTATGATTTGACTGTATGTAACCGATGTCCCAACTTTTACTGCGATTGCTCATGAACATTTATGTCATATTTCAATTTTTGCAAGTAAAACGTTGTAGAGAATATGACTTATTTTAAAATTTTATGAGATACAAAGGAAAACTTATGGGATGTGAGGCAGATTTCACCTTTTGGGCTATAGTTCCAGATGGACAGTTTGAGCCAAAATAATCTGTCAATTGTTGAAGACTATCACTGGGTGCAACGCATGAACTCGTGGCAGAAAAGGGTGTTAGAGAAGCTCCTCCCTCAGAGGTTCCCGATTCTTAGGTGGGTAATGATATTAGTGCTGGTATTAAGCTTGACCAGTTGTGGCGAGAAAGCCGACAGCCAGGAAGTATCTACTGGTTATAAAGAAAACTCCCCAAAGATTTCTCAAATTTCAAAGCAATTTTCGGAAGTTTCCCCTCCATCTGTTATTCAAGAACTGCGTCCAACTTTGGAAGTTTATCAGCCACAAGTGACAATTGTTACTCCAAAATTTGATGAAGTTCTTCAAGACAATAAAGTTACAGCCAGTTTTCAGGTTAAGGATCTACCGATATTTAAAGACCCACAATTACAATTGGGGCCACATTTACACGTAATTCTGGATAATCAACCTTATATACCTGTTTACGACCTGAATCAGCCCTTAGTTTTGCCAGACTTGTCTCCAGGTAGTCATACCTTGCGTGTCTTTGCCTCTCGTCCCTGGCATGAAAGCTTTAAGAATGAAGGCGCTTATGCCCAAACAACATTTCACGTCTTCACTAAAACCGACGACAACACCCCAGATCCTAAATTACCCCTGCTAACTTATAGTCGTCCTCAAAGTAGCTACGGGGCAGAACCAATCTTACTGGACTTTTACCTAACTAACGCTCCTCTGCACCTTGTTGGTAAGGAAAACCCCAACGACGAGTTCAGTGATTGGCGCATCCGCTCCACTATTAATGGTGAAAGCTTTATTTTCGATCGCTGGCAGGCAGTTTATCTTAAAGGCTTCCGTCCAGGGAAAAACTGGATAAAGCTAGAATTTCTCGATAATCAGGGAAATGCTGTCAAAAATGCTTTCAATACCACAGTTAGATTGATTGACTACCAGCCAAAGGGTAAAGACACTTTGTCGAGAATTGTCAGAGGAGAACTCACAGCAGATGAGGTGCGCCCTATTGTAGACCCGAATTATAAACTTGCACCTAAACCCACACCCACACCTTCTGTAGAAAAAACACCCCCAACACAGCCTAAGGTAGAAAAACAGCCGCTTCCAGAAACTGAAATTCCAGAACAATCCAAAATACAGCCAGAACAACCAAAATTAGAAGTTCCCACAGCTACACCAACTCCCAGCTTGTCCCCAACACCACCAGAAATTATTGAGTCTCCAGCACCAGAACCACAGCCAGAGGTAATACCAACTCCCGAATCAACACCGTTACCTGAAAAAGTAACGCCTCAGCCAACAAAACCTAGATTTGGTGGATTTTTTAATCGTGGGGCTGGTAAAGTTCCTACCCCAGAAGCACCAGTTGCACCATCTCCTAGTTTGCCACCCACACTGCCAGAGATTATTGAGTCTCCGACACCAGAAATTATTACGCCAACACCAGAATCACAGCCGGAGGTAATACCAACTCCCGAATCAACGCCGTTACCCGAAAAAGTTACGCCTCAGCCAACAAAATCTAGATTTGGCGGATTTTTCAACCGTCGAACGACCAAGACACCTACTCCCCAAGTAACAGTTGCCCCATCTCCTAGTTTGCCACCAACGCTGCCAGAGATTATTGAGTCTCCAGCACCCGAAATTATTACGCCAACACTAGAACCACAGGCAGAGGTAACGCCAACACCTTCTGCTGAATTACCCGAAAAACAAGTGCAACAGCCATAAAAAACAAGATTTAGTTATACCTTGAAGGCTGGTAGAGGCAGCAGAGAAGTGAAATAAATCACTTTTCTTCTGCGTCATCGGACTCAGCAATATGTGTTAGAAAATTTCCAAATTTTTGCTTTTACTGAATAACTGGGAATTCTAAGTAAGTATTGACTCTTATTTTACTTAGGATTAATCTGGCTTTCCAGATTCCAGATGCAAATTTTCCATTAGTTTTCGGTGATATCGCCGTCGTACAATTGAGCCGAAAAGGGTGGTTCTCAAAAATATACCAAGCTTTTTTGACGAGTCGAACCATTACCCATCCTGTCGAAGTGCTGACAAGAATTTATCATTTCTCTGCCTATTCAAAAACAGGATTTAGCCAAAAATACTCAGCTGCAACTCTTGTGCTAAAGCCTCAACAAAAGCAAGACCCGCTACCGGATTTCCTACACCATCCAAAGCTGGACTGTAACAAGCGATCGCTCCCTCACCTGGTACTATTGCTACAAGCCCACCACCAATTCCTGATTTCATTGGTAAACCAATTCTGACTGCAAACTCGGCAGAAGCTTCATAAAGTCCACAAGTTAACATCACAGCATTGACAATCCGGCGGTTTTGTGCTGATAAATAGCTATTTTCACAAGCTAGCAGTTTTCCTAACAAGGCTAAATCTTCAACTTGCCCAGAAATACAGCATATTTGCTCGTAGGTGTCAAGTGCTGTTTCAATATTTTCGAGATGACCGGCTTCGGCGAGATAATTAGCGATCGCTTCATTGGCTGTTGAACGGGTTAATCGCACTGAAGCTAGCATCACCTCATCTAAGCTTAGTTGGCAACCTGCTAATTGGTTAAGCCATTGACAAAATAAGAGAGTGCGTTGATTAGCGTTCTGTCCTGGTAACTTCTCAGACAGGGTAATTGCCCCACTATTAATCATCGGGTTGCGGGGATGGGCGCGATCGCTAATTAATTGTTCTAAAGAATTGAAGGGTGCATCTGATGGTTCCACCCCAACCCAGCCAAAAACAGTTTCTGCTCCGAGATGTTCTAGCAGATAAAGTAGAGAAAATGTCTTAATCACACTCATTAGCGGGAACACACAAGCTGTATCCCCAAAGCTGATGGTGTGTCCAGATTCACAGCAGATATGAACTGCAAACCAACCAGGATTAGCTAAAGCTAATTGCGGAATGCGATCGATAACTTTTCCGTGTTCAGCCTGAATTTTAGCTAGTTGAACCCAGGCGCATAAGTCCGTAATAGTTAGTTTGTCAAGTCCTTTCAAAGTATAAATTTTCTAAAAGTTCATTTATTAAATAGCAAGTAACAGTGATTTCTTATAATTGTACGTACGTTTGTCTAAGCCTCTAGTAGCAGCACGCGGTAATATATGATTATTTTTTATCGGCTTATTTCATCAAATTGGAAGGAAGAAACCAAGGAAGGTACAGCACTCTAGAATAAAAACACAACCTACAGTAATCAATTATTATGACCAAAACCTTACCTAAAATAGTTCCCTTTGACGAATTTATCACCTGGTATCCCGAAAACTCTGGGGTAAGCTACGAACTACATAATGGGGAAATTGTCGAAATGGCACAGCCAACTGGGAAACATGAAAGGATAAAAGGATTTTCATCTGCTGAATTGACTTTAGAGTTTAGACGATTAAATCTCGCCTACTTTATCCCCAATCAAGCAATTGTAAAACCACCGGAGAGAGAATCAGGTTATTTCCCTGATGTATTAATATTAAATGATGTGGCTTTGGTTGATGAACCTCTTTGGGAAAAATCTTCTATTGTGACTAAGGGTACATCAATTCCTTTAGTAATTGAGGTTGTCAGTACTAATTGGCGTGATGATTATTATCTGAAACTTGCCGATTATGAAGAGATGGGTATTCCTGAATATTGGATTGTTGATTATGCCGCTTTAGGAGCTAGGAAATTTATTGGTAATCCTAAACAACCCACTATTTCAGTTTATCAACTAATTGATGGAGAATACCAAGTCAGTCAGTTTCGGGGTAGCGATCAAATAATATCTCCTACTTTCTCTGAGTTAGAGTTGACGGCAGAACAAGTTTTTAATGCTGGTCAATAAATATTGATTTTACTAAATTATCAGAGTAGGCAATAAAGATGATTCCTCGTGTCAGAGCGCCAGAATTACCCCAAAATTACTCTTGGCTCAACACCGATAAACCCTTATCTCTTAAACAACTTAAAGGTAGAGTCATAATTTTAGACTTTTGGACATACTGCTGTATCAATTGTCTGCATATTTTGCCAAACCTGAAATATTTAGAACAAAAATATAAAGATAGTCTTACCGTTATTGGCGTACATTCTGCCAAATTTGACAACGAAAAGGAAACAGAAAATATTCGCCAAGCTATCCTACGCTACGACATCGAACATCCAGTTGTAGTTGACAGAGGTTTTCGGATTTGGGAAGAGTATGCTGTGCGTGCTTGGCCTACGTTAATAATTATCGATCCAGAAGGTTACGCGATCGCCCAGATTTCTGGTGAAGGAAATCGTGACACTTTAGATGAGTTGATTCAAAAGTTAATTCAGCAACACCAAGACAAAGGCACAATTAATTTCCAAGAAATCAGCTTAACTTTAGAAAAACAGCGCCAACCATTAATCACACCTTTAGCTTTTCCTGGGAAAGTTCTAGCTACTCAAATGGGTTTATTCATTGCTGATTCTGGACATCATCGCCTAGTTATGAGTAGTTTCGACGGAGAAATTCTACATTTAATTGGTACTGGAAAATCTGGCTTAACCGATGGTTTGTTTAGCGAAGCGCAATTTTTTGCACCGCAAGGAATGGCTTATGATGCCGAAAATCAGATTCTTTATGTTGCTGATACAGAAAATCATGCGCTGCGGCGAGTTGATTTCAAGCACCAAATCGTTGAAACTATTGCGGGAACTGGCGAACAAAGCCGTAATATCCATCCTCATGGTGGTGCTGGTTTAGAAACCGCGCTAAATTCTCCTTGGGATTTAGTGAAAGTAGGAAATACTCTATTTATTGCAATGGCTGGGCCGCATCAAATTTGGCAAATGGACTTAGAAACTGGCATCATTAAAACTTATGCTGGTACTGGTGCAGAAGCGTGTATTGATGGTTCACTTACTGAGTCTGCCTTTGCTCAACCTAGCGGTATTACTAATAATGAGCAAGAATTATATATTGCTGACAGTGAAGTTAGTTCAATTCGTGGTGTGGGAATTGTAGAACCGTATCAAGTAAGAACTGTTTGCGGTAGTGGCGGTTTATTTGGTTTTGGCGATGTAGATGGACAAGGTGAAGATGTCCGTTTACAACACTGTTTAGGAGTGGAATACGTGCAGAATTTTCTGTGGGTAGCAGATACTTATAACCATAAAATTAAATTAGTTAGCCCTAATGGGAATTGTCAAACAGTTTTGGGAGATGGTACTGCTGGTTTACAAGATGGTCAAGGTAAGAACACTCGGTTTTTTGAACCTTCGGGATTGAGTGGTATAAATTCATATCTATATATTGCTGATACCAATAATCATGCTATTCGTTGTGTAGATTTGAATACTTTTGAAGTAATAACGCTTAAATTTCCTGGTTTATGCGCGCCGAATATTTGTATACCACCGAATTTATAGAATGATAATATCATGCAAAGATGCAAATAAAAATTTTGCGCCTTTGCGTGATATTAAAAAGAGAATAAATTAAATAGTGTTACTGAAAGTTAAAGTTTTAAAGAGATAGATTTAAAATCTTTATCCTTAATTATAAATTTATCTGCCTTGATTCCTTTAGGTGTGTCAAACAGGAAATCTACAGAACGAGCTTCACCTGGAGAGAAGGGTTTACTTAACAAATCAGTATCATATTTTATCTCCCTGTCTTTATAATCGTATTTGTTGCCTTTGGAGTCAACTAATTCTGACAATAGAAGAGTGAACCATGCATTATCCTCTCGTTGTCTTTTGCTACTTGTGTTTTTAACGGTTACAGAAACCACTGTCCAAACTTCAGCCGCTTCGTATGTTCGGTACTCTCCTTTAATTATCTGTCCTGCATATTTAACACCTGTTGCGCTAACTTCCCAACCTTTTTGATTAACTTTACCGTTGACTGCTTTTGAAGCTGGTTCAATGTTAGTAGTATCGGCGGTGTTTGCTTGAGATGACGAAGGTTCTAATTTGGCTTCTTGCGAAGGTGTACAGGCAGAAATGATAAGTAACAATACTGCAATAGATAAGTATTTAAATTTATTCATGGTTGCACTCTGGTTATATATCTAAACCTCTTTAAGCATTTCGAGAGCTTCGTTATTATAATTCCCAAAAATTAACCAACGTTAACAACTGATAAAATTTCATAAGCTGAACTACCTCTAATTTTTGAGAAGAAGCCAAACCAGTCAAAGGTTAGAGATTAACTATAGCAATCCTATTTGATCTGCAAGCAGCGATAGGTTCAGATCCCAGAATTCTTGAAGAAGTCAGGGATATTTTTGTTTGTAACTTATTTAGGATTACTAAACTATCTTTAGCAACCTTAATACCAGTATTATCACTGAATTTATGTTAACAATTTCCGATTAAAATAGTTGATTGCTTTAGACTATCATGCTGAAAATTCCTAATTTACATTGACTACTAGGATTAATATGAACAAGATATGCCAACTATTAGACTTTGATGCTGATGTTTTGTTATTTAATAAAGATACATATATCGTTAGCAGATTCAAAGAATTGATATCTGAAAATTTTATACACAAGTTTTACAAAAAAACAGATAATACTAATATCACTGTTTCAGGAATTTTTCAAAATGTATGCATAAATGAGGTAAATTTCCAAGCTGAAGATATTACATGGCAATCTTCTAGCGAAGGTATAAATTGTAAACTTTTAAAAGTTGGCTCTACAAACTGGCAAGCAGGAAAACTCAGAATAAAAGTATTGACAAAAATTATTTCTCCATCAACTTATAAAGAAAGTATCAAACTAAATATTACTGTAGTGTTAGAATTTTATCCTAATAATCCTAATGAACCTGAATCGCCTTTAGATGATATTCGTAAAATGATACAAGCGACATGAACACTATTCTCCACATTACCAAACGCCAACAATGGGAACAAGCAAAAAATATCGGTAGATATCGCGCTGATTCTTTAGACAGTGAAGGTTTTATACATTGTTCAAAGTCCACGCAAATACTCAAGGTTGCAAAGAGATTTTTTGATAATCAAAAAGAATTGGTACTACTGTTTATTGATTCTGATAAAGTCCAAGCTGAAATTCGCTATGAACCTGCTGAAATAGGAGAATTATTTCCTCACATTTATGGTGAGTTAAATATTGATGCTGTGTATCAAGTGATTGACTTTAAAGCTGGGAAAGATGGTTTATTTGAGTTGCCGCAAGAAGTTATAGATTTAGAATAACTAATTAGCTTGTCTGCGACACGCTACGCGAACGGCAAGGATGCAGAAGAAGAAAGACGAGAAGCCATTTAAAGCATTCCGCGCTTTACTTAAAGAAGGGGAATTAATAATCTAGAGCAATTGTGACCGAATTTAATTTACAAATCCAAGAAAATAGCGATCGCTTTGCCAACACCAAGGGCGATCGCTTGTCAGCTCCACATGAGGATGCTACACCTAGCTTGCTTCCCTTTAAGAGTACGATCCACTGCGTCAACACCAAAGGCGATCGCCTCGACCGTTACCTTTCACAAGAATTACCAGACTTATCCCGTTCCCGCATCCAACAGTTAATCGAACAGGGTAATGTCCAACTTAACGATCGAGTTTGCACATCCAAGAAGATCGATGTCAAAGTAGGAGATTGCATCACTCTTGAAATACCAGAAGTTCAACCTTTAGAACTGCAAGCCGAAGACATCCCTTTAGATATCCTTTACGAAGACGACCAGTTACTTATTCTTAATAAACCCGCAGGTTTAGTTGTCCATCCTGCGCCCGGTCATCCAGATGGTACTTTAGTAAATGCCCTATTGGCTCACTGTCCCAATTTACCAGGAATTGGTGGAGTCCAACGTCCAGGAATTGTCCATCGATTGGATAAGGATACTACGGGTGCGATCGCGATCGCTAAAACAGATATTGCCCATCATCATCTACAAGCACAACTGAAAGCAAAAACTGCACGACGAGAATACTTGGGCATAGTTTACGGTGCGCCAAAAACTGAAAGTGGCACTATCGACTTGCCAATTGGTCGTCATCCCCAAGACCGCAAAAAAATGGCTGTTATGCCTGTCGAACAAGGCGGACGAGTCGCCGTCACTCACTGGAAAATATTAGAACGTCTTGGTAACTTCACCTTAATTCACTTTCAATTAGAAACTGGACGCACCCATCAAATTCGCGTCCACAGCAGCAAAATCGGTCATCCCATTGTCGGCGATCCAGTTTATAGTTCTGGCCATTCAGTGGGTGTAAATTTACCTGGTCAAGCACTACACGCTTGGCGACTCAAATTGCAGCATCCCTTATCTGAGGAGTTGATTGAGGTGACAGCGACTCCTCCCGCCCACTTCACAAAACTTTTAGAGATACTAAAAAGACGAACTACACTTTAACGCCCAATGCCCAATGTCCAATCCCCATTAACAACTAGCGTGCATTAGACATGGGATAGAGTCTGTTTCACTTAGTTATATCTAAATAAAACTCCTACATAACCCAAGACTTATGCACGCTATAAAGCGATCGAATGGATGTACTAGCCAGCCACCGACCACAAATCATTATTTAATTCCTGACAGTTGCCGATAAGGTACAGACTTTTCGATATCGATGTTGTATGGCGAGATCCGTTGTGGAGCATTGCCAGTTGCATTGATACTTTGTGCTAAACCCAAGAATAAAGCTGGATCGCCAGCCTTGGGCTTTTGCTCTTGTGGAAGGAATCTGCGTACTTCGACTTGCCAAATGATTTGGGGGAAACCCAGTTTGGCACGGTGATAATCTTCGTATCGCGGAGATTTGATGTTGAATGGCAACTCACCCTCAGATTGGGATGGGAGTATCCGACGGCGCTGATAAGGCACTGTGGAGTATCCAAAATTGCTCAGGTACTCTTCAGTGTTGAGCACTTCATCAATAAAGCCTACAATCCCCTTGGTAGCGACTACAATTGACCAGGCGATTTTTTCCCGTTCGCTGTATGGATCGCGTCCTAGAACCCGCTGAATTACTTGCTCAACAAAGCGATAGTTATTGTTGAGGTCGTAAAAGCTTTTCTTAAAGGTATTGGAAAGCACCAACCCACGAATAAAGTCCCGTACTGTAATTTGTCCATTACGGAGTTGAGACTCTAAATATGTTTCGCGATCGGCAGCAAAGGCATAAAAGAAAATTTGACGATATGCTGCTTCTATCAGATCGCCTAAATCTGACGGAGAAAGTATATTGTCAGTAGTGAAAATCCTGGGTTGTTCATCACCAGGTACTTCATACGCAGCTACACGCTGGTTTTGACTTGAAGGGCTATATTCTAACAGAGGAAGTGGCACTCTAAAGCCTCCATGTTCTTAATTAAAGTTAACAACTTTTAATCACATATTAAGGGAGTAGTTGTATCAGAACTTCAGATTCTGATAAAATTTCACGAAACTTAACTAAGGGAAATTTAAGTATTCGTAGTATAAATGATTAGTTTGCTGGATTCAACCCATAGCTAATCAAGAAAAATAGGTAATCAGACTTCCAGCTTAATGACTACGTAAATGACTAAAAAATTTTATTCACATATTTTAGATTAGGAGATTCAGTTTCACCTTTTTGAACTGAAGCAATAATTTTTAACATTTAGCAAAAGAAATTAATAGGATATAGGAGATTGGGCATTGGGCATGGGGCATTGGGAATGGGGCATTGGGCGTTAGGAGTGCTGAGTTAGGAGTTAAGAGTTTTGTTTATCTCCTTGTCCCCTCATCTCCCCTGCCCCCTGCCTCCCTCGGCGACTCAACGACCTATCCAAAATTCCAGGGGATCTATGGTTGATTTACAGTAAGGCCAGCTACGCAAAGTTGCTTCCATTCCTGCCTCCCAGTAGGGTGGTTCCAATCCCAGCCCTAAGCATAGATGAGATAGGATGCTAGCAAATTGCTCGTTGTGACCAAACTCTCCTAGATGGGCATGGGCGTATTCATGGACGACTACACCAAACCAGTCTTTAGGTGCAACTCGACCAACATCTACCAGAATAGTGATTGGGTTTGTGAGAATGTTGCACAGCCCATCTATGCCAAAAGATTGAGCTATGGGGACTGCAAAAATTTGGATGTGGCGACGCTCTTGGGGATGAAAACACTGATGACAAACTTCTAGATAGTTGTTGATCTGAGCGTTCACAGCGTTAATATTCTCACCGATCCAAGTGCAAATGGGAATGCGATCGCGCAGGTTATCAAACACATTCACCATACCCGGTTCTAGGGCAAGCCCCTGTACCAGACGCAGATAATCTTGCCCACGAGTAAAAGCATCGCTCTGCTTAAGAATCATTCACCAGCCCAAAACTGAATAAAATTGTCTTTTTTCCAAAATATCCGCTCCTTGTCTTTGTGTGACTTCTTCTGAGCTAGAAGCCTCAACAGAATCAATGCGGCTTTCGCTACAAAACGATGCGGTGCTAAAGCCGCCAAACCTTTTGACTGTACTGGTTCTTAGTCGCATATTTGGGCTGGCGAACCAGAATCGCTCAATGGAACTCATTGTTTCATATTCGGTTGTCAATACTAGTCCATCTTCATCATCCATGTGAAAAAGACCAACTACAGGCACTATTTCCGCATAACCTCTTTCACGGAGTAATTTGCCTTGCCTTGGATTATCGCCATCAGGCACGATCGCAAATATGGTTTTCCCCTGATGATTCTCCTCATCCTCTCGATCCCAGGCCATTGTCCCTAGCCAACGCACACGCGAACCACCGACACAAAGGCTGGGGTCAATCTCATGATAGCGGCACAATTCAATGATTTCGGGATGATTAGCATCGAGAGTTTCTACCTGTATATCCGATTCTCCTATCTCTGAGCGTTTGAACGCCAGATGATGAGTTGCACGTTGCGATCGCCACTTACCAGCACTTAGCTGAAAAAATTCCATTGCGTCTATCAATCTTCTGACTCCTACTTATTACTCCTGCGGATGATGTTTTACGAGGTCTTTGTTTTTAGAGTAGTTGGTATATAAACATTCTAAACATTACAGCGATTAGTGGTCAGCTTCAATAAACACCCTAGAAAGGGAGGGACAAATATGTTGTCATGTAATTGTAAAGTTTTATGAGTCTGATTTCTTATAGCTTGACAATATAGACATTTTAATATCCAAGTGCTAAACTAGTAGAAAGCGATCGTCTTCCACTAACAACAAATACTTTTCGATTCAATCAATCACAGGAGTGAATGATGGACTTTCCAGTCGAATTAACTTTAGAGCAACAGTTTCGCTTACAAAATTTGAAAGATCAGGTAAAAAATTTGAGTCAACAAGAGGCTCAAGAATTTTTACTAGAAGTTTTACGGCAGATGATGGTGAAAGATAATTTGGTCAAACATTTGTTAAAACAAGCTTGATCGACTAAAAAACAAAATTATTTCCTTAAGACTTACGCAATGGGAGAGTTCCATCAAAATGCGTAAGTCTTAATTTTTTTGCTCAATTTCGGCTAAAACTTGATTTCTCGATCGGGAAAGCAAATTCCAGGTAAATATTACAGATTATTACTTTGTCTCTCATAGTAAAGACTAGGGTACTATCGATCCCCTATGTTTTTGTTTGGCTACTCGCAGTTAACCTGCTTGAAAACACGCCAAAAATAATATCCGCCATTTGTGAATATTAAGGAGAACTCATGGTTCTTGATGCTTTTTCCAGAGCTGTAATTTCAGCTGATGCTAAAACCGCTCCTATCGGTGGTGCTGACTTAGCAGCCCTTAAGTCTTTCATCGCTGAAGGCAACAAGCGCCTTGATGCAGTGAATGCGATCGCCAGCAACGCTAGCTGTGCGGTTTCTGATGCCATTGCTGGGATTGCTTGTGAAAACACAGGTTTGATTCAATCTGGTGGTAACTTGTACCCCACTCGTCGGATGGCTGCTTGCTTGCGCGATGCTGAAATCGTTCTGCGCTATGTAACTTATGCATTGTTGGCTGGTGATTCTTCCGTATTGGACGATCGCGCTTTGAACGGTCTGAAAGAAACTTACACAGCTTTGGGCGTACCCACTGGATCTTCTGTACGGGCTTTCCAAATCCTGAAAGCGATCAGCGTTGCTCACATCACCAACACCAACACTGAAGCTAACGCTGGCAAAAGATTCCGCAAACAAGAAGTTGTTCAAGGCGACTGCTCTGCTCTAGCTGCTGAAGCTGCTAGCTATTTCGATCGCGTTATTTCTGCTCTAAGCTAATCGCTCATGGTTAAAGGCTATTAGCCAAGCAAACTGAAATTAAAACTCGATCAAATCTAATCTGGAGTATAAAAAGCAATGAAATCAGTTATCACTACAGTTATTGGATCTGCTGATGCAGCAGGTCGTTTTCCAACCACCTCCGATCTAGAATCCGTTCAAGGTAGTATTCAACGTGCTAATGCTCGTTTAGAAGCTGCTGAAAAGCTAGCTTCTGGTATCGATGCTGTAGCTAAGGAAGGTTATGATGCTGCATTCAAGAAATATCCTTTCCTGAGCCAAGAAGGTGAAGCTGGCGACACTCAAGTTAAGAAAGACAAGTGCCTGCGCGACATCAAGCACTACCTACGCTTGATCAACTACAGCTTAGTTGTGGGCGGTACTGGCCCTCTGGATGAGTGGGGTATTGCAGGTGCTCGCGAAGTTTATCGCTCTTTGAATCTGCCCACCGCTCCCTACGTTACTGCATTGACTTATACTCGCGATCGCGCTTGCGCTCCTCGCGACTTGTCTCCTCAAGCGTTGGTTGAGTTCCGCAATCTCCTCGACTACGTAATCAACTCCCTTTCATAGTCATAGAGATTGACTAGACGTAAACGAGCGATCGTCATACTCTAAAACTTAGGGACTCTCAGTCTGTTGCTTTGCCTGTATCAGGTTGGGTGATTGACCAAGAGTCCCTCTGTTGTTAATAATTCGTAATTCGTAATTCGTAATTCGTAATTATCGAACTTGGGGGATTTAAACAGGGAAATTTTCTTTTATGACAATAGATTCTCTATTTGCACAATTAAAACACCCCAATCCCAATTTGCGGGAACGAGCTATGTGGGAACTGGCTGATGTCCGTGATGAAAATACCATTCCTCGGCTGATGGGTATTTTAGATGAAGAAGATGTCACCTATCGTCGAGCTGCGGTAAAAGCACTGGGTGCTATTGGGACAGATGCTGTTCCGCTACTGGTAGAGTCATTAGTAAATAGTGATAATGCAACCATTCGGGGTAGTTGTGCTAAAGCTCTAGCACAGGTTGCTGCTAATCATCCCGATGTTCCCTTCCCGAATGAGGGCTTACAGGGATTGCAAACAGCGCTTAATGACCCAAATCCAGTTGTTTATATTGCATCCGTAATGGCACTGGGTGAGATTGGATCTCCCGCCTTTGAAATTTTGACTGAAGCTTTGAAAACAATAGATAATGTGGCGGTAGCTGTGGCTATCGTCAATGCACTCGGTTCGATGGGCGATATCCGTGGGGTGGAAGTGCTGACGGCATTGACAAATGATGAATCTGTCGATCCGTATGTTCGAGAGTCAGCAGTGAGCGCTTTGCCCCGATTAGATCAAGTGATTAAATATAACTGAGAGTAGCGATCGCTAATTATGCGCTCAAATGGAAAATGTCCATCGCCTTATTCCCAAGCTTCCTCTTCTAACTGCCTCTCAATTTGAGAAATTGCCAACTTCATCACCGCCTGAACCCCCGCTTCTTCTTCCTCAGTTAATGCAGCTTGCAGGGGTTCTAAAGCAGCACCATCGCCAATTTTCATCAATGCCAGAGCTGCTGCTTTTCGGGTTTCCCAATCGGGATGATGTAGTAATTCAACAAGGCTAGGAATTGCCGAACGATAAGTCAGGCTACCCAAAGCTGCTGCGGCTTCACACCTGACAATTTCAGATGGATCGTTGAGAGCATTAATTAAAATATTAAATGCTCCTTCTTGAGTGCCTTCTTGAGCAATTTTAGCGATCGCACCCACCACCGCAGCCCGAACTTCAGCGGAGTCGGAGTTAATCTCTCGATATAAATGCTCCTTCGCCTCTGCACCAATAAATCCTAACGCCCATACGGCATGGCCTTTGGCACTTTCTGGATACTCGGTTGACGCTAAGATTTTCAGCAATGCTGGTACAGCTGCCTCACCTATTTTGGCAAGCCCCCCCACTGATGAGGTTTTGACCACCATATCCTCATCATTTAACAGGGCATTGACCAAAGTCGGAACTGCGATCGGGTCAGCAATCAGTGTCAAGGTTTTAGCGCTGGCTCTCCGCACAACTGGGTTGGGATGATTTGCCACAGCTTCCATCAATAAAGGGGTCGCTGGTTTGCCGATTTTACCCAAAGCCTCTGCAAAACTCAACCTAACCATGCCTCGTGAGTCTCCCATACTCTCAACCATCTGCTTTACTAGCTCTTGGTCATCCGAGTTGAAGGTGTTTAAGCTTAATTGCTCACTCACCGCTTTAAATAAAGCGTCAGTTTCTGCATGGGACAGATTTAACGAATCTGTCCCGGATTGAGTTTCGGAGTTGAGCATATAATCTCTAGCTAAATTATCAAGACAAATGACTAGTTGCTGCCATTCAGCGCAGCTTGCTGATTACGGAGTTCCTGGAGGGCAGAATCAATCTTGGCAAGCTCAGGCTCCAGGTTTGCCATAACGCTTACTTTCTTCAACTTAGCCCGTTTTGCCGTTTCCGTAGTTTCTTGAACTAGACGTTCCCGATATTGCTCAAGTTCTGCAATCACTTCTGCTACATCTTGAGCGGTTACGTTATCGGTTGTTGTGAGTTCTGAAGTTTCATCCATAAGCTTTGTTTCCTAAATATGTGTTTATATGAATGATGTGCGATGGTGTTCCCAAAAATATTTGTATTTGGTTATTCGCTAAAGAGAGACAACTAACTAATAGCTGACAAATGTATATGTTTCGATCTTCTCAGATCGCGTTACCACTGGTAAAGCTTTTTGATGTAAATCTTCAAAAGTCTAACTCAACTACATTATTTTCTAATGCCCAATAACTAGTACCCAGTCCCTAGTACGATAGTAAAAGTGACTTCAAAGCAATTATCCAAGAGCAATTTACAGATCAATGGATAAACGTTTTTTTAAAATGTTTGGCTTAACAGAAGAAGAAGCGATCGCAATTATCGATACACCATTAGAACAACTCGAAGACGCTTCTGATAAGTATATTGCTGTTTCCCATTTAATTAACTTCCCGACTGAGCAATCGATCGCGGCTTTGGTGCGGGCGATTGAAAACAGTAACCCTGATGAGTTAGACCACCGCATTGTTCGACGCAAAGCTGTGGAAAGTCTGGGGCGATTGCAGGCACAATCAGCTTTACCTGTAATTCGGCAATGTCTTAAAGATGATGATATTTATACTGTTGAAAATACTGTGTGGACGATCGGAGAAATCGGGACTAAAGATCCAGAAATTCTCGAAGAGGTGGCGCAACTGCTAGATAAACCAGGTCAAATCTATCGAGTCATTATCCACACTCTAGCTAACGCTGATTATCAGCCGTCCCTTGAACGTGTGCGGAAATTTACCCAAGTTGAGGATGAACCTACCCGTAGTGCGGCGATCGCTACAGTTTGTCGATTCACGGGTGACTACTCCCAAATTACTGAGGTAATGACGCTACTGCAAAGTTCTAGCGTCAATGCACGACGCGGTTGCATTCAAGATTTGATTGATTCCCGCTACTACAAAGCCATCCCAGAAATCGCTCGTTGTCCAGTATCTCTGGTATTTCGGTTGCGAGGATTGCGGATGCTTTTGGATGCAGGGGTTCCCAATGGTGAAATTACCTTTACAGAAATTCAACCTTACTTAGAGCAGGTACTCTACGATCGTCCCAACGATCTCGATCTAGTACATGAGTATGATGCTACCCCTGTTCTAGATTTTGTGATTAACGAACTCTACGAAACCGATTTTGGACGTTGCTATTTAGCGACAAAAACTTTACTAGATATTTATCCACAAGAAGCACCAGCAGCACTTCTAGCAACTTATAGCGACAAAGCATATAACGACTATGGCGCTCATTATCATGTGATGAAACTTTTCGGTTGGCTGAAATATGCTCCCGCCTACGATTTATTAGTAGAAAACCTGCACAACCGCGAACCTCAGTTTCAGAAATCTCGTGCTGCGTGTGCGATCGCTCTTGGTGAATTGGGTGATTCACGAGCGATTCCTGAAATTAAAATTTGCTTAAATACGCCGATTTGGGATTTGAAATACGCTTGTTTATTGGCGCTAGACCGCTTAGGAGACTCATCCGGTCGGGAAATTTGTACTGGCGATCGTGATTGGTTAATTAGGGCGAAAGCAACAAGTACTCAATAGTTAGAAGTTAGAATTCAGGAGTTATATTAAGCCTAGATATCCGTTAGTTCCCGGATAACACGGCAGGGGTTGCCAGCAGCTAACACCCCAGCGGGAATGTCGTGGGTGACTACGCTGCCCGCACCGATGACGCACCCCGAACCGATTGTCACGCCCGGACAAATGACAGCCCCGCCGCCAACCCACACGTCAGAGCCGATCTCGACCGACTTGCCGAACTCCTGCTGGCGGCGCAACTTTGCGTTAAGCGGGTGGGTGGCAGTATAAATCTGCACCCCTGGGCCAAACAATGTGTAATCTCCGATTTTGACCTGGCAGACATCGAGTACAACGCAGTTGAAGTTGAAAAAGCACTTCTTCCCGATCAGTATGTTGAACCCGTAGTCGCAGAAGAATGGCGACTGTATCCACACGTCCTCGCCTCCTGCGCCCAACAGTTCTTGGAGGATGCGCTGACGCTCCTCGTGTTGGGAAAAGCGCATGGCATTGAGGTCTTGACACAAGTCCCGCGCCCGGTCGCGAGCGCGGACTAGTTCAGGGTCAAGCTTGTTATACAGCTCTCCTGCCAACATCTTCTCGCGTTCACTAAGCACAATGACGCCTCTTTACAGCAGATTGCAGGTTCATGAAGTACAATACTAAACCAGATTTCAATTTCAGTAAACCGAAAAGTTTTGCGTTAGCGTACCCCTTTGGGGCAGCGTCTCTTACAGAAGCTCACCGTACCCCTTTGGGGATCTTGCTATGCGTAGCGTCTCGTAGAGAAGGTATCGCCCGAATCCATAACTAGCAAATTGAGTTATTTAAAGTTAGGAGTAGAAACGCACATCTGTACGCCTCTACTGGCGGTTTAGGACTTACTACTGGTGACTGCTTCGTTTAAAACTAACTTTGGTTCTGGTGTCTCCTCTTCTTCTGGCAAACCGAAAATTGACCTGTACAACTTCACGTACTGCTTGGCAGATTGATACCAACTAAAATCTTGACTCATGCCGCGTTGTTGTAGTTCTTGCCATTGCGGTTTGAAACGGAAGCCTTCCCAAGCTCGGATCATAGAGGTGAAAAGGTCTAACGGTTCATAGCGATCGAAGCAATAACCAGTACCAGCAGCATTTTCAGGATCGTGATGGGTTACGGTGTCAACTAATCCACCTGTGCGGCGGACAATCGGCACAGAACCGTAGCGCAAAGCCATCATTTGGCTAATACCGCATGGTTCAAAACGGCTAGGCATCAAGAAGGCATCAGTACCAGCGTAGATCCGGCGAGACAGGGCATCGTTATACAGTAAGTAAGTTGCCATGCGTCCGGGAAAGCGAGATGCTAATTGCCACATCTGAGTTTCATAGTAGCGATCGCCTGTCCCCAACAGTACAAACTGGGCATCTGTATAAGATAGAAAGCGATCGAGGATTTGCAATATTAAATCAATGCCTTTTTGTTCTACTAATCGGGTAACAATCCCAATAAAAAAGGCTTTGGAATTGACTTCTAATCCTACTTCTTGTTGCAAAGCAATTTTATTGGCTTTGCGTTTTTCTAAAGTATCAGCAGTAAAGGTTTGCTCAATGTATTTGTCATTTTCTGGGTTATAAACTTCGGTATCAATACCGTTGATAATTCCAGATAATTTACCGCTAATAAAAGACAGCAAACCTTCTAATGTTTCACCGTAAGTAGCTGTCTTGATTTGATCGGCATAGGTAGGCGAAACTGTATTTACCTTATTGGCAAATTGTACCGCCGCCGCCATGACGTTGTGTCCTTGCATATACCAGGGACACCAAGTAATTTTCTCTAAATACCAACGCCACGGCCCTTGATAAGCCAGGTTATGGATGGTAAACACTGTGGTGATATCAGGATCTTGGTGCATCCATACGGGAATCATTCCTGTATGCCAATCGTGACAATGGATAATATCTGGCTTCCAGTAATTCCAGGCGAACTCGGCTGCACCATTAGCAAACAATGTGAACCGCCAATCTTCATCATCTCCAGAATAGATGCGGCGCGGCATGAAGGACGGATGTCCAAATAAGTACAAGGGAACATCAGTACCAGGCAGAATGCTTTCGTATACTGCAAAGTGCTGGAACATGGCATCTCCCCACCAGATGGGTTCTTGGGGAATTTCCATTTTGTCTGGCAGGAAGCCGTAGTAAGGCAAGAATATCCGCACATCATGCCCCATTTCTCTCAGGACTTTGGGTAATGCCCCGACAACATCACCCATTCCTCCTACTTTCGCAACTGGTGCCGCCTCTGCTGCAACAAATAGAATCCGCATGGTAATTTTTGCTTCCCTGAGTCGATATTGTCAAATTAACTTTTTGAAATCCCGACCAACGCGACAAGTCGCGTCTGGCACATCAGTGCAACGGCGATCAATTATTATCTAATCACATTGGCTTGCCCAATTGCTTAGGAACCGCGTTGAATCACCGCAAAAATTTCTGATAAAATTTCTTGCGCGCCCTGTTTTCGCAACAGTTCTGCTAGTTCTGTGCCTAGTGTTTCGGCGTTATTGGCAAGTCCGGTGACGGTATCTTTGACAAACTTTTGACCATCTACACTGGCGACTATCCCGGTTAAAGTTAAATTATCACCAGATATTTCTGTATTTACACCGATAGGTACTTGACATCCACCCTCTAGAGAACGGAGAAAAGATCGTTCGGCAAGACAGCGATCGCGTGTTTCAGTATGTTCAATTGCTTTGAGTAGAGATAGCACTTCACTATCATCAGCACGGCATTCTATCCCCAAAGCTCCTTGTCCAACCGCGTGGAGGGAGATTTCTTTGGGTAAGATTTGATGAACGCGATCGCCCATTCCCAATCTCTCTAATCCTGCTGCTGCCAAAATCAAAGCATCGTATTCACCTGCATCCAGTTTTGCCAACCGTGTAATTAAGTTTCCTCGCACATCCTTAAAGGTAAAGTGAGGGAAATGATGGCGTAACTGTGCTAACCGCCGTAGAGAAGATGTACCAATTACCGCACCTTCTGGCAACGTATCGATTTGTTTATCTTTGTGCTTTTCATGCACCACTAATGCATCTGCTGGGTTTTCTCGTTCAGTAATTGCTGCTAACGTTAACCCTTCTGGTAAGTGAGTCGGCAAATCCTTAAGAGAATGAACTGCAAAGTCAATCTCTTGATCGATCATTCCGAGTTCAAGTTCTTTAGTAAAAAGTCCTTTATCGCCAATCTTAGCTAATGCTACGTCCAAGATTTTATCGCCTTGGGTAGACATGGTGTGGACTTCAAAAGTGATATCAGGAAAGCTTTTCTGTAGTTGCTCTTGTACCCAGTAGGTCTGAACCAGAGCAAGTTGGCTTTTACGTGAGCCGATCCGAATAGTGCGTGGGGGACTAGAAACAACTGAAGTCATAAAACAATATATCAAAGGAGGCGATAAATTCACTCTCATCTAGACTACCGTAGTCAGGGACTCATGCGAATTTTGGGTTTTAGATTTTGGATTTTGGATTACAATTCTTTACCAAAAGCTTGTTTATGAAATCTCAAATATATAGAAGGGGATGGGGAACGGGGAACTTGTACCTAGCGCAGTCGAAGTATGGGGAATGGGGAAAAGGAATTTTCATTGCTCTTTGTGAGCGAACTTTAGCTAACTATTGAGTTTGTTGTTGAGTGTTTGTAGCTGTTTGTAAAGTTCTGACTGCTGGGTGTAGCGATCGCCATTGTGAGCGATCGCTACATCTCAAGTTTCAGCTAGTACCCACCAAATTTTGGGAAATAACCAAATGTAGTCAGCAAACTAAACAAGACAATCAGTACCAGTGTCGAAGCTAATAGCAATAACACCACATCTCTGTCAGAACTGCGTAAGAAGGTTTGTAAATTAAAAGGCTCAACCTGCTTTTTCGTCAAGGGAAGCGGCAATTTATCGCGATAATCTTCGCCATAACGAGCTATTCTGGCAAATGGTAATTCTCCTAAAGAGCGTCCTTGTAAAATCCGTCGCCGTTGATAGGGGACTGTATTGTAACCAAAGTTACTCATATACTCCTCACTATCCACCAAATCGTCGATAAACCTGTGCAGTCCTTTACTAGCTAGCACAATCGACCAGGCTAGTTTTTCGCGTTCATTGTAAACCTCACGACCCAATAAGCGCTGTATACATATCTGCACAAAGCGGTAATTGTTGTTGCTTTCGTAATTGAGTCGCCGAAATGCATCAGATATTGCTAATCCTCGAATGAAATCCCTAGTTGTAATTTGACCAGTTCTTAGTTGGGATTCTAGACAGATTTGGCGGTTACTATCTAGCATCTGTTGTTCGTGGAAAATCTGGCGATAAGCTGCTTTAATCAAGGCATCCATTTCTAGTGATGATTGCAGATATTGGGTTGTATAAATTCTAGGTTGCTCGTCGCCAAGAATCTCATATCCAGATACACGATGATTTCGAGATGAGGGGGAATACTGGAGTTTAGACTAAAAGCGATATGAGAGAACGCGAATCAAATAGAATTAGA
>NZ_JAVRCL010000034.1:0-90370 GCF_034530775.1 Nostoc sp. DedSLP04
CTCTAATTCCTTTTGATTTGCGTTCTCTCATATCGCTTTTAGTCTAAACTCCAGTGATTAACTGCGTTTCCTGGTTTTCAGCAAAAAAAATCGCCCCCTGAATTCAGGAAGCGCATCACTAAGGTGCTGTAGAGACGCGAAGTTCCGCGTCTCTTATTTTAGCTAGCAACGTATTCTTTGACATTGGCACGACGGCGACGCAGATGAGCCAAAGCTTGATGCTCTAACTGACGAACGCGTTCGCGGCTGAGATTCAATCTCTCACCCACTTTCGCCAATGACATTTCATTACCATCTTCTAAACCAAAGCGCAGGGCTACAACTTCTCGCTGTTGCGGTGTTAGTTCTGCTAGCAGGTTGTTTAAGTCTTGGCGTAAGAATTCCTGGTTGGTGTAATACTCTGGTGATGGCCCATCATCTTCGAGCATTTCTTGCAACTCAGTATCTTGGTTCTCACCAACTCGCACATCCAAAGACACTGGTTGACGAGCCATATTCAGGTACTCGCGAATCTGAGCAGGTTCTAGTTCCAGTGCTTTGGCAATTTCGGCTGGAGTTGGCGATCGCCCCAAGCTTTGAGCCAACTCGCGCTGCACTTTTTTAATTTTGTTCAGTTTCTCGGTGATATGGATCGGTAAGCGAATAGTCCGACCTTGTTGAGCGATCGCCCGAGTAATTGCTTGGCGAATCCACCAGTAAGCATAAGTCGAGAACTTATAACCCCTCATCGGATCAAATTTCTCCACACCCCGCTCTAACCCTAGTGTTCCTTCCTGGATTAAATCCAGAAACTCCATATTTCGCTTTTGATACTTTTTAGCAATAGCGACAACCAAGCGCAAATTCGCTTCGATCATTTTTTGCTTCGCCCGCTTACCTTGTGCCACTGTCTGCTGCACATCGGTTTCCGATTGTTTAACGTGGTCAGCCCACTCTGAAATATCCGGTTCGCGTTGCAACTTCTTCGCCAAAGCTTCCTTGGCATCGATGAGCGTCATCATTTGTTGCACTTGCTTCCCAAACACAATTTCTTGTTCGCGGGTTAGCAGTGGTACACGACCAATTTCTCGCAGATAGGTTCGCACCATATCAGCCGTGAATTTGGTGTTGAGGTTTTCCGTTTGGGTATTGACAGTAGGCATTGGTGCGATGTCCTCTACTTCGTAAAGATAATGTATGTTTTATTACTAAAATGGATGGGGAGAAGTAGTACATCTATCACGAAATATCGGGAGCTATCAAAAGCAATTAGTTAATTGATACAGCCGTTGTTAAGACGGTAAGCCCCCATTGATAGGTTCCCCTACCTTCCCTAAATTTTCAATTTTTTATAAGCACGCTGGTTATTTTTGAGAATTCTTCTCTTGGACAGTTACTAACACCGATCGGTAAATCCGAAGTCGGTATGAGTTCTACTTAACTTATGATACGATAAATCAGGCAAATAGTAAACTCTCTTAAGATAAAACCTATTATTATAATTTAAAAGCAGCCGTTATATAAAAAATTTTTAAATTTCCTCGAAATTGCTGACTACTTCTATAGTGACGCCAAAAACCCCTCTTCTGTTGCCAAAACTAGCGGGATAACCGAACTTAATTTGCTGTGACAATGGACGGATGTCACGAATTAGTCATTTGTCATTTGTCATTGGTCATTTGTCACTTGTACTGAACGGCTCGTGCCGACTTGTGCCGGGCGAAGTCGAGGTAGTGGAGCCGAGGTAAGTCGTTGGCGTAATCTCTGTCTTTGACACGCTGTTAGCGTTCGTAGAGAAGTATTGGTCATTTACAAAGGACAAATGACAAAGGACAACTGACAAATGACAATCTAAAATCCAAGGTCAGCTTTGGCTAGTTCCGCAGCGGCGAATACTTCTGCGTCAGGTTTTTCTTCCCAGGCTGGCTCACCAATTTCGGCATAAAAAGTTGCGTCATAAGGACGGGTACGGACTACTACGGGCATAGGAACGGCGTGACCCAATATTAAAGCTTGTTGTTTCGAGTCTAGCTTTGCCAATACCGATCGCAGTCCGCTACCACCAGATACACCTGTAAAAATCGCCTCAATGTCTTTTTCATCATTCAGCAAAGCGGTAATGCGAGTCCCTATTTGCGACATCACTTCATTATCAATGCCTGATGGACGTTGATCGACTACCAAAAGTGTGACAAAATACTTCCGCAGTTCGCGGGCAATAGTCCCAAAGATAGTACTTTGGACAATAGCTGGGTCAAGGAAACGGTGCGCCTCTTCAATGGTAATCATCAATGGCGTTGGGCGATCGCTAGGATTTTTGCTTTGCAGGAATTTGTCTGCTTTCTTGACGTAATGCTCGTGAATACGGCGGGTGATCATATTTGTCACCAACATATAAGAGAGCATATTAGACTGGGAACCGAATTCTATCACAACATTCTTCCCAGATTCCAGGCATTGCACAATTTTACTAATGTAATTCTGGGGGCAAACTGCTCGCATATACTTCAAGCTATCCATCCGCAAGAGTTTGCGCTGTAATGCCATAATCGAGCCTTTGTGTCCCCGCTTTTCGTCGCAGAACATCTCGATTTCTTCGTTAGTCATATTCAACAACTGGACAATCCAAGACTTACCAAATTCGCTATACAAAATATTGGCATTATCCAAGGCTGCGTCAGAGAGTCCTAAATCTCGGCTACATAACTTAATATCTTCAACTTCTATTTGCTCGTAACTCAAATAAAGTTCTTGAGCATCACGCACACCCCGACGCTTCGTCGATTCCGGGTCGAGGGTATAAACTTCTACCTTACTAGGAAAAAGTTGCTTTAAGCCTTTAACAGTATTGACATTTTTACCTTCTGCAACGGCTTCCCAGCCATACTCAGAGTGCATATCAAAAATCAAGTTGACTGCCGCATTTTTACGGATAACGCCAGCTAAAAGTAGTCGAGTTAGAAAAGATTTACCAGTACCAGATTTCCCAAAAACTCCATTACTCCGTTCTACAAAGCGATTCAAATCGATACAAACGGGTACATCCATATCCAAAGGTTTGCCGATGGAAAAGTTGCGCCTTTGGGGGTCATCTTCCCAACCAAATACGCGGCGAAAATCGTCAACACTTGCTTCGTAAACTTGACTAAAGTGACTAGGAATAGTTTTCACCGGCAACAATTCTATTGTCGTGCTGGTTTGTGGCATAAATGAAGCTAAACCCGTCACCGATGGAAGGAAAGGATTTGCCGATTTGCCATTTGTTGGGGAGAAAGATTCTTCAGTTTCGGGAGTGAACATCAACATCGGCGCGAGGTTGATAGTACCATAAGTACCACTTCCGGCTAAAACATCTCGTAAAAAAGTGTCTTCCCAATTGGGGGGATTAGCAATAATTCGGGCATTAGCAGCTCCCAATGCTACATCTGTCAGCATACAAAAAAAACGCGATCGCATCCCTTGCACAACAAGAAATTTACCCACCCGCATATCTTCTACAGAAATGTCAGGATGCAATCGGACTTCTAAACCTTCAGTTAGAGAACCTTGAATGACCGAACCTAATGGCTGTGCGAAATTCATCTGATTAGTCATTTGTCATTTGTCATTTGTCATTGGTCATTGGTCATTTGTTTTTTCTCCATCCCCTATGCCCAATTCCCCATGCCCAATTATCTAATCAATCTGAATCGAGGTTGGCGCACTTCCTGTTGATGGAGTGGTACTAATTAACGGTTTGCGGAATTGGGCGTAAAGGCGATCGCGCCAGGTAAAGAATGGTTGATAATCTATATTCTCGGCAAAGATTGGCAATCCTTTACCTCTGATAGAAGCTGGTAAATCCAGATAGGGCCCAGAGGGGAACTTGAGTAATATCGATAAGCCAGCCACCGCTAAGTCAGCTAAAGTCGGCTCATCTCCTGTTAAATAAGGACTATCTGCCAATAATAACGTTAAGGCTTCCAAGTCTTGTTTTAAAGATGCGATCGCTGACTGTATCACATCTGGGCTGTAACCTACGCCAAAACCCAACACTGTCAGTAAGTCACTAGGTACTCCTTGAACCAGACTTTTAAATATATCTGGTGTTGAGGTGGGTAATAAAGACTTACGGAAATTTTGATCTTGACTTACGGCTGCAAATAGTGCTTTGCGACCTTTGATGCCTATGGACTCATCCGCCCATTCTTCTATTAATAAAGTTAAACCCCGTTGTTTAGAATTTTGCGGTATTATGGGGCGATCGGGATACTCTAAGTCTAAATACTTAGCTATTTCCGTGGAATCCGCAATATATTTATTACGATCCTTTAATACTGGCACTTGTCTTTGACCAGTCAGCCGGAACAGTTCCACTTGTCCAATCCCAGGCGTGACCTCTATTTTGCGGTAATCTAGTCCTTTAAAATCTAGAATTAGGCGCACTTTCTCTGAGTATTGAGAGAGTTCCCATTGGTATAATTCCAGCATGTGTTCTATCTCTTGTAACTGGTCAACTTATTAACTTTACAATTGTATCTTTAGTTTAAGTAATTTTTATTGGTATTAGTTGGTAAGCTGTCTATTTAATTGACATTAAGGTTTAACCGATGCCTGATTGTTGGCAAAATTATCGATTTAAAAAAATCTTGTTTTCTGATTGATTAAAATATCAAATAACTAAGTAATTTAATTCGGCATGTATTATATAAATAGCCCTAACCCCTCATTTGTGGATCTTCAACAGTTACTTCAATTTTTGTCAGCGTTAGCCTACCCTAAAATATTTCGGGAATTAATTTCTGTGCTTTTGCTGAATAACCAATGTAATTCAACATTTATGAATCAACTATTAATTTAAGTACAACTTTGTATATAAATTATCTTTCAAGTATAATCTTTCTTTGGAGCTAATTGTAACTTATAGCTTGTAGAGGTGGGATTTTCATACTTTCCGATAATTTATGTTATCCGAGTGGGGTTTTTAAATTTTTGTGTGATGGAGAAAATTTGTTCAATTTCCAAGAAATAATATGGTAGATATATTTCATGACGAACGGCGTGAATCGAGGTTAAATATTTAACCTCACTAGCACAAACTATTCTACAGAAAAACCTTACTTCCCTCTTGAGTTAGATTTTGTGCATAGCAAAATGTTATAAATCTTTATGTAATGTGTGGACAAAAAAAACAAAATTTATGAAGACAAATTACAGCAAATTGCTGACCACGTTGGCAGGCATAGCAGGATTTACTAGTTTCAGCGTCCTCATTACTTTACCATCTGATGCGAAAGAGGTATTAAATCCTAACCCCAGTATTTTCAACGAAGCTCCTTATAACCAAGGTCAACGCCTTCAAGCAAACACTCAATACGTACCTACTGAAGCCGTTTCCCAAATCGAAAAGGGCAATACCAAACGCAAGCCAGTAGCACAGAGAAGTGGTGGAACGGTAAATCCCAGACCAAGTATTTTCAACGAGCCTCCCTATAACCGTGGTGGTGGTAGTGCTACACCTAGTGAACCTACACCCGTCACCCCAAGTACTACCCCAGAAACTCAACCTACCACACCATCTACTAATACACCTACTACAACTCCACCAAAACCAGGGGCAAGTAGCAATCAAGGCAAAAACTTATTAGCCTTGGCAGAGTCAAACGCTTCCTTTACCACGTTGACCAAGGCTTTGAAAGCAGCAGGATTAACCGCAGCTTTGCAAGGCAAAGATAACTTAACTATTTTTGCACCCACAGATGCAGCTTTTGCTAAGTTACCAGCAGATGCTTTGCAAGAATTATTAAAGCCAGATAACAAAGAAGTATTGCTCAAGATTTTAACTTACCATGTGGTGCCTGGTAAGGTATTGTCTACTGATTTAAAGTCTGGCGAAGTTAAAAGCCTCGAAGGTGGCACAATCAACGTTAAAGTCGATCCTGCTACTGGTGTCACTGTCAATGATGCTAAAGTAACACAGGCAGATATCACAGGTAGTAACGGCGTAATCCACGCGATCGATCAGGTGATTTTACCTCCTGACTTGTAGTTGTAAGGTATCAGCACAACTGGCAACATAACTAGATTGGCATAAAGTATTAATACGTTAAAGTTCCGTTCAGATGTTAGTTTTGGACGGTTTTTTTGTTTGCAGTTAGCTTTTGATCTTTATCTTGCATTTCTAAAAGTTCAGGAATAGTAACAAATTTATAGCCCTGTTTCCGAAAGTTGGCAATAATTTCTGGTAAAGCTTGGACAGTTTTAGAGCGATTACCACCACCATCATGCATTAGCACAATTCCACCTGGCTTGGCCCTCCTAAACACATTATTAATTAATTTTGGTACAGCAGGACGTGAGTAGTCTACAGAATCAGATGACCAGCGAATGATGGCATATTTGCTATTTCTCGCGTAACTAGCCACCCCATTGTGCATGATTCCCCCTGGTGGTCGAAATAAATTTGTTTTAATCCCTGTCACTTGATAAATCAAGTCTGCTGTGTGGTCAATTTCATAGGCAGCTGCTTGTGGATTTAAGAATTGATACCAATGATGCCAAGTGTGATTACCAATTACGTGACCTTCAGCAATCTCCCGCTTCACTAAGCCTGGATAATTCTTTACATTTTGCCCAATCAGAAAAAATGTCCCTTTTATCTGATTTTTTTTGAGAATATCTAGTACTTCCCCGGTACTTTCAGTCCATGGCCCATCATCAAAGGTGAGCGCAATTACTTTCTGGTCGGGAGTCAATTTTGCCGCATCAACTATTGCCCCTTGAAAACGCTGTGGCACAGTATATGAAAAACCTTTTGTTTGTACTTGTTGCTGCCAACTTCTAAGCATCGTTGCTTTGAGTTCTTCAATCTGCTGCTGAATTCCAACTTTGCTTGGTTGATTGTTTACATTTATATTCTCTGTACTTTGAGCATTAGAAGAGCTTGACTTAATAAGCATCATCGTGCTGACACTCACACTCCCACTCAATACAAGCAACGTAACTAATATTTTTTGCAGACCAAAAAATGACTTATTGTCGTCCACTTCATAGCTCCTTCAAGGTCGAACCATCTTTTTTTCACAATACTTATGGCAGCTTTTTCTACTCTGTAAGCCTTGCCATACAAGCTACAGTTATGACTGGTCTATTTTTTCAAGTTAGCTCTAACACTGACTCAGAAAAAATACCTTACCCGATGGATAACCTAATATCTATAAGCAAAACCCTCACCATAAAGATGAGAACCTGCTTGCGCATTAATTTTTGTAATCTATGGGGTATGAGGGAATTTCGAGAACTGTAAAAGGCAAGTAAAATAATTTGTAATTAAGTTAAGTTTTGCAACGGAGATTCAGATAAGAGCCACAAAACTTGACATTTCTTAGTTGCGAGGGACTTAACCCCTATAATTTATTAATCTTGCCTCATTAACTATGAATCTTAATGTAGGCTAAATATTGCATATTCTATTGACGAAGCTATTGCGAAATGATGACGAAGATGTGACCTTTCTTGAGTAATGACGATAAAAAGCAAATGTGTTAAAAAATTTCTTCGATCCCCAGTAGCATCAAAGGATTGAACGCTATTAACTGCTGAGAATTCTGCAAATAATGTTTTAAAGTGAGTCCGAAAATTCCGTACGCTTGTTTTCGTCTCAAAAAAGGGACTTCCGATAAATCATCCATTTTGTGGGGCTTTTCGGCCCACCCCACAAGAGTTAACAGGATACTTTTATTTGGAAATCCCTTATCTGAAAAGGTTACAGACTAGACATTACATCCCGTGCAACTGCTAAAGTCTGCTCAATGTCTTCTTCTGTGTGGGCAAAAGATGTAAACCCAGCTTCAAATTGAGAGGGTGCTAAATAAACACCACGCTCTAACATCCCGCGATGGAAGCGTCCAAATTTGGCTGTATCAGACTTTTTCGCATCTTCGTAGTTATGAACTGGGCCAGCGGTAAAGAATAAGCCGAACATGGCGCTGATTTGACCGCCGCAAGCTGCATGACCAGTTTCTTTAGCAATTTGCAGCAAACCATCTGCTAGCTTTTTAGTAATTCGCTCAAGAGACTCGTAAGTACCTGGCTTTTGCAGCAATTCTAAAGTCTTAATCCCAGCAGTCATCGCCAAGGGATTACCAGAAAGAGTCCCAGCTTGATATACGGGGCCGGCGGGCGCAACCATTGACATAATATCTCGGCGACCACCATAAGCCCCTACTGGCAAACCACCACCAATCACCTTACCCAAGGTTGTTAAATCGGGAGTGACGCCAAATTTTTCTTGAGCGCCACCGTAAGCAATGCGGAAACCTGTCATCACTTCATCAAATACCAACAACGCTCCATATTCGTGAGTTAGTTCCCGTAACCCTTCTAAAAAGCCAGCATCAGGTGCGATAAATCCAGCATTGCCGACGACTGGCTCAAGAATGACACCAGCAATCTCGTCGCGATTTTCTTCAAATAAAGCTTTGACTGCTTCTAAGTCATTGAAAGGTGCAGTAAGAGTACTGCTAGTTGCTGCTTTAGGAACTCCCGGTGAGTCTGGCAAGCCAAGTGTGGCAACACCAGAACCCGCTTTCACTAGAAACGTATCGGCGTGTCCGTGGTAGCAGCCTTCAAATTTAATGATTTTGTCTCGGTTGGTGAAAGCCCGCATCAGCCGCAAAACTCCCATACAGGCTTCAGTTCCAGAGTTGACAAATCTGACCATTTCGATGCTAGGAACGGCATCGATGACCATTTCTGCCAAAACATTTTCTAGGACTGAGGGTGCGCCGAAACTGGTGCCTTTTTCTAAAGCTTCATGCAATGCTGCAATGACTTCTGGATGAGCATGACCACAAATAGCTGGGCCCCAAGTGCCTACATAGTCTATGTATTTATTGCCATCTACATCCCAAATATACGCACCTTTGACACGATCGAAAACAATGGGTTGTCCGCCCACAGATTTAAAAGCACGAACTGGAGAACTGACTCCTCCGGGCATGAGATTTTGAGCGGCGGCGAAGACTTCTTGTGATTTTGTTGTTTTAATTGTGGTATTTACCAAAGTTCTCTCCTAACAGTGGGCAATAAAACGCTCTATCTTAGGATAAAGTCAAACACTGCTTAGAATTTCTATCCTATAAAATTAGCGGAACCAAAAAAATAACATTATGTTATGCAAGTCCAATGAAGACTTGACTTTAGATATTTAATTCAAAAAAACATATCGGCTGTCCTATTTTGAATGGTATCGTGAATCCATAAATTATTCTCATGAGAGCAAACTAGCTGGTATGTCTTCTTACGATTCGCGATCGCTGCATTACACTATCCCGATTGAGAAAATTCGCTACGATGAACGGGGTCTAGTGCCTGCAATTGTCCAAGACTATCTAGATGGTACTGTCCTGATGATGGCGTGGATGAATCAGGAGTCGTTACAAAAGACTTTAGAAACTGAAGAAACTTGGTTTTGGAGTCGTTCCCGGCAAGAATTGTGGCACAAGGGGGCAACTTCTGGGCATATCCAAAAAGTACAAAGTATCCGTTATGACTGTGATAGTGATGCGCTGCTCATTGGGGTAGAACAATTAGGAGATGTTGCCTGCCATACTGGAGAGCGCAGTTGTTTTCACCAAATAGAAGGGAAAATTGCTGCACCTCCAGGCGATACATTGTCACAATTGTTTCAAATAATATGCGATCGCCGCGATAATCCTACTGAAAGTTCTTACACTTGTAAACTATTTGCAGGTGGCGATAACAAAATTTTAAAAAAGATTGGTGAGGAAACCGCTGAGGTGGTAATGGCTTTTAAGGATGATGAAGCAGATGCGATCGCAGGTGAAGTGGCTGATTTGCTATATCATACTTTGGTTGCCCTAGCTCACCATCAAGTTGATTTAAACTCGGTGTATCGTAAGCTGCAAGAACGCCGCCAATAGAGTAAAAAAACAGGTCATCTTACCGTGGGGAGTTATGTTACTCAGCCAAAATTCGATTGAGATACTGTAAAATTAGCACAGCGATCGCTACACTGAAGATGAAGCCTAGCCAGTAAGTATTAGTAATAATTTGTGGTTGGTCTAATGCCCATCCGCCCAAGGGATGACCAATAAAAGAGCCAATAGCCCAGCACAAAGCGTTGATAGAAAAATAAACGCCGCGTTGATTTTCCGGGGCTAACTCAGTCACTAAAGAAGCAGCAGATGGCGTATAGGAAACAATCGCCACAGCCAATACTCCCAATGCTAATGTTACCCAAAGCAGATGATGAGATGAGACTGTAGCACTTACCCAAATCAGTCCAAAACCAATTGCCCAGAAAATGCCAGAAACAGTGAGTGCGAGTGTATGAGAACAGCGTTTTAAGATGCTGGTGACAGGCAACTGACAAATAATAGCGAACAACAGATGCCAAGCAAATAGTCCGCTAATGGTAGTTTCAGCAAATCCCTTGGCGGTACTTTCTACAAAAACAAAGTTTTTGAAGTAAAGCGGTAGGGTGCTGTGGATTTGAGAAATATAGATTGTAAAAAATATATTAACTGCGATGTAGACTAAAAAACGCCAATCTCTTAATACTGCCATCCAAGCAGCAAAAAGTTCTGTCTTTTCAGGTTCCTCTATCTGCTGTTGTTCGGTTTCATTAATCCCTACATAGACAACTCCAAAAAATGCCATAAAAGAGATGGCATCAATCACAAATAGCCAGCGATAACTCCCAATTATCGCGATCAAAAACCCAGCTAACACAATTCCGATCGCTAACCCCAGATTATCAGCTAGTCTGGCGATCGCAAAAGTTTCCCGGCGATTGTCAATTTGGCTAGCGTCAGCAACCACAGCTTCAGCCGCCGGCCAATAGAAACCTATCCCTAAACCGCTAATCAAGCTACCGATTACCAAAGAAGTGAAATTATCGGTTGCAGCTAAAACTAGAGAAGCAATTGCTGAAATCGCCGTCGCTAGCAACAAAGTACGCCGGCGTCCCCAATATTCAGAATCAGCCAAAGAACCACCCGCAATCCGCCCTACGATGCCGGAAATCGAGGCGCTACCCAAGGCTACCCCAACACTGGTTGCAGATAAACCAAGTTGATTGACAAAAAAGATGGGGGCGTAAAACAGGGTACAGCCAGTACCAACTTCCGAGAGAAATCTACCAATTGCGAAAACCCAGACCTGGGGATGTATCGAGGGCAACCACGATGATAACTGAGATTGAGAAGCTAATTTCATGAGTTTAAATGTCATAATTTGATGACATTTTTGTAATTCTTATCATTGGTTACTATTTTCCTCACTGATTCCACAGGGTTTCCACAGGGATTTTAGCAGTTTTCCACAGGTGCTATACGAGCTAATAGGCTTCTTGCTGTCTTACTGGGGATTGTTGATTACAAGTAGCAAAGAAGTTTAAGGACTGAGTTTTTATGAAGTAAAGTAACAAAAAATTGGCTTAAATCCCTATTCTGTCGTTCGCATTTATTTTTTATACCATCGTTTTTAACATTTCGCAGCATTGACAAACCCACCCCCTCTTGGCGCACAATGATGCGGCTTGCTTTTATAATTCCGTTCAACCGCTGGCATCAAATGTGTAAAATATATTACTACTAGATGTAAGCGCAGATTGTCGGGATAGCGAAAGAGCGTGTAAAGCCCTAAACCGCTTTACCGCAAGCAACTTGTCCCTCTTGATTATCCTCATAGGAGGAAAATCTCATGAAATCAACGGTTAGTATCTTTACAGAAATTCCTGAAACACTCCACGAATCCTTAAAAAACTACTTAGAAACCCATCCCGATTGGGATGAAAACAGAGTACTGACGGCGGCACTATCATTGTTTTTACTCCAAAATGGAGATAGCGATCGCCGTGCTGCTCGAGTCTATCTGGAAACTTTGTTCCATCACTCCACAGTAGAAATGCCCTGTACCGACTCACCAGCAACAGCTAATTTACTAGACACCCCATAGCTACTGGTATAAAGGGCGTTATTCCCCTATTTATTAATGGGGCACGGCATACCGTGCCCCATTAACGGGATTTTCAACTGATAGCGATCGGCAATATTACAATAAAAAAGATCGGTAGATTCCGATCCATAAAAAAGTTCTAATAGTTTCTTTTATTGCCAAAAGTAGTTGCTAATAGAGCGGAATTTACCTTTGTTCTCAGTCTCCAACTGGAAATATCTATTTTGAGGCTGCCGCTTCCCTGACTTACGGCAGCATTTCCAGACAGAGGCTATAAACGGGCTTTTAATGGGACTTTAGCTTCATTTGACTACCAATGCACAGCTATGTACCCTATGAACTCCAATCTCAGCACCGTTATATCTACCAAAACGGTTACATACCAAGAAATATTTTCCAGTGGACTTTCTCCCCTGTTTACTATCTTAAATAGATAGATAAATAAATATCTCAAATCACTGTTTGGCGTGTATTTGAGGAATATCTACTTATTTTGATTATCTAAATTTGTCTGTTACTAAAACTAAGAAAATTCACCAACCACTACCCCAAGAGTCAACAGTCAAGAGTTAAAAAACTCTAGACTATAAACTCAGGACTTGCCTTCCAACTGCTGGGGGTGAGCAGCAGATTCAAACTTATAGCCTACGCCACGTACAGTTTGAATTAATGCTGGCTGACTAGCATCAATTTCAATCTTCTTGCGAATTTGGCCGATATGAACATCTACAACCCGCTGGTCGCCGACATATTCATAATCCCACACCTCTTGGATTAGCTCTGCACGCCGCCAAACTCGGCCTGGATGACTAGCTAAAAAATGCAACAAGTCAAATTCCAGAGCAGTTAAGGGTACTGGTTGGTTATTAAGTGCTACCTCCCGTCGCACTGGATCGATCATAAGTTTTTCAAATACCAAGCGTTTCTGCTCGGCCGTAGTTATCACTCGCTGACGCCTCAAAATAGCTCCAACTCTGACTTCTAGCTCTCCTAGTCCAAAAGGCTTGGTGAGATAGTCGTCAGCACCTTTAGCAAAGCCGCGAATTTTATCAGCTTCGTCAGCACGGCTAGTCAACATCAAAACAAAAACACCATTACGACTTTGCATCTCTTGGCAGAGGTTAAACCCTGTGACATCTGGTAAATTCACATCTAGAATCACCAAATCAGGGTTAAATTGCTCAAATAGATTTAAGGCTGTCTTTCCGTCTTCGGCAGCCTCCACCTGATAGTTCTGTTTAATCAAAAAGCGTTGGATTAAATTCCGAACCGCAGGGTCGTCGTCAACTACAAGAATCTTGGCGGGAGCCATGACCATTACTTTGCACAAAAATTCGTAAGATTAACAAGAGAGTTGCGTAAAAACGCAGTTGCCACTTTAGGACTAACTAAGAATCTACATGGCTACGGTATAACAATCCCGATTATTCTAAAATAAATACTCTAATCAGGATTGTGGGCAATGAGAAGGCGAAACTTCTGTTAGCCAACAGTATATAAGCGCTCTGACTTCAACTGCAACCGTTCTTGATCGCAAGACACCTTCTCGATCCCAGTTAGCTGGTAACTTAAAACGTTTCAATTTTAAATCGATATGTGGATATATACCACAAGCGATTATTCAGTATAATTAAAAAAAACTCTTTTAGGGCACAGTAAGTTGCCAAATTTGAAACATTAAAGTTGATTTTTTCATAAAAACCATGACTTTTAGGTACTCTCCGTTCAAATTCTAGATTAGAGCCAGAATTAGACAACGACATGAGGGTATACACGGAGTTATAGCGATATGTTAAAGTGACTATAGTTGAAATTACAAAGTCGATCAAACTAACCCGTGCTACTATCCTGGTAGGGCATATAAATAGGTCGAGACTTTAGTTTCGATCGAAATAAAACCTAAAATTGTTTTTTATTCGATAAAAGACTGCCGCTGATTGAGGCTGAAGTAACAAACTCCCATGAGCGATCAAAATCCCTACGAAAAACTTGGGGTATCAGAAGAGGCTAGCTTCGATGAAATTCAGGATGCTCGTAATCGCCTATTCGATCAACATAATGGCGACGCCAAGCATTTAGAAGTGATTGAGGCGGCTTACGATGCGATTTTAATGGATCGCTTACGGATGCGCCAGGAAGGTAAAATCAAAGTCCCTGAGCGGATACGGTTTCCAGAGTTGCGAGTGCCATCGCCTCCTAAAGAAAGTCCAACCCCTCGCGAGCAGTCACCCGCATGGCTGCAACGGATGCTGGATCAGCCAACACCTGCGGATATACTCTTACCAGGAGCTTGGTTTCTCGGTTTGAGTTCTATTAGCCTGTTCTATCCAGAGGGAGGCGATCAGGTTTTGCAGTTAGCATTGGTGGTTGGCGTAGGCACTAGTATTTACTTTCTTAATCGCAAGGAAGGCAAATTTGGCCGAGCAGTTTTGTTCACCCTGGTCAGTTTAATAATTGGCCTAATCGTTGGGGGACTAGTTGCTAGCTGGCTTTTACCACAAATATCATTTATCAATCTGGAAACGAATCAGTTCTCTACTGTAGTGACGTTTATATTGTTGTGGTTAGTTAGTAGTTTTCTACGTTAAACCACTGCCGTAAGTAGGTTTCGATAAAGAAGACATGGTTTATGTGTGTTCTTCTAAGATAAAAAGTCAGGAGTCAGAATAAGTATTCTGACTCCTATTTTAATTTGCAACCCGAATGCTGATTAATTGAATCTGTTGTAGGTACAGAGCTTTTTAGACAAGGTGTTTAGCTTTTAGAACTAAATCTACAGCAGCGCTAAAATCCTGAACAATTAAGTCGGGGTGGTAAAGTTCTAATTGGGTGCGATCGCGAATCCCGGATTCCACAGCCATTACCTTAATACCATAATTTTTCGCAGCGGTGATGTCGGCTTCCGTATCGCCTACCATCCAGGTATCAGCTGCGGGGGGCAGTTCTTCTAAAGCCCTAGCCATCAACAAGGGCTTATCTTCAATATCGCGAGTTTTAACGTAGTCGTTAGTCAAGCAAAAACAACGATTTTCTGGGAAAAATCTCCCTAAATCGTGTTTTTGGAAGGCATAATCTAGTTCCCGAAATCGGCGCATGGTCATAACTGCTAAATCAATTCCAGCTTGTTGAATTTTTAGCAGTGCATCCACAGCACCAGGCGCGAGGGTGTCATAGTCAAAGTAGGGTTCTGTATGCACAGTTTGTCGTCGCAGCTGGGCAAATTCTTGGGCTTGGGCTTCGTCTAACCCGGAATTTAAGGCGATTTGTTTTTCGGGAACACGCGATCGCTTTAACTGCCAAAATTCCGCTTTCGGAAGTTCTTGCACTACTTGATCTGGGCGACGGGTTTTATCTAAGCAGAATTGATAAACACGGTAGTACCGTTCGGAAACATCAATAATTGGGCCGTCGAAGTCAGTAATAAGTCTTAGCATCGGCGGTAAAAGTTAATTTTTATTAAGTTTATCTCAGATGTATGGCTATTTTTTGAGGGTATCAAGTCTAGCTAAAGGTTTTTTGTAAACTATTTTTAAGAAAGTATCGACAATTACCTCATTGCAGCGTACCGCGTTTAATTTGTTCGCTTTCAATGGCTTCAAATAAGGCGCGAAAATTACCTTCGCCAAAACCTTGAGCTTGGTAACGACGTTCAATAAACTCAAAGAAAAATGTCGGCTGTTCAAAAATGGGCTGGGTGAAAATTTGTAGTAATAAGGGTGCAGTATTTCCTCCGTCTAAAGGAGTATATTCTTGCCAGTCCACGAGAATTTCCTGTTGAGCGATCGCTTCTAATTCTAGAGGTGATAGCGTGAGTCCTGGTCGCTGTTTTAGTTGTGAATAGTAGGTTTGGGGAACCGAGAGTAAGGATAAACCACTGGCACGAAATTTCGCGATCGCACTCACAAGATTAGTCGTCCGCAAGGCAATATGTTGAATTCCTGGCCCCCGATTGACATCTAGAAATTCCTGAATTTGAGAATTCTTGGAAGCCGGTTCATTAATTGGCAATTGAACGCTACCGTTACGCGAAACCATCACCTGGCTGTGTAAAGCAGAGTGATTGGTTTTAATTTTAAATGTTTGCTGGGGTTGAAAATCTAAGATATTTTCGTACCAAGCGACGGCACGATCTAATTCACCAACAGCCACGTTTAGCACTATGTGATCTATGGCAGTAATAGTGTTGTCATTTGCCATTTGTCCTTTGTCAAAAACCAATGACGGATGGTTATCGGCAAATAACCTTTCTATCAACGTATGAGTCAATCCACCCCAGGCGGCAATTTTGCCACATTTGATGAACGCCGTACCTACCTGGCGTTCCTGGATGGGTTGTAGGATTGTAGCACCGTGCATTTGAGCTAGTGCGATCGCGCCTTCGACATCTTCGACAGCAAAAGCGACATCTGCCACACCAGGTGGATAGTGACGCAGAAATTCAGCTACTGGACTTGTGGGTAACAGTGGTGAAGACAGAAAAAAGCAAACAGTACCACTTTTTACCACTTCTGTACAAGTGTGAAATGAACTGATGCGATCGTTGGTTACTGCTTGAAAACCAAGATGGCGTACAAACCAATCTCGCCAAACTTTGGCGTCTTCTACATAGAAATGAACGCGATCAATTTTCATAAATATTGAAAATCAAGCATAACAGTTTATATATCTGTAAATTTTGCCTTTTTTGCTAGATTTTCACTTCTTTCCTAAGCAAGAATTATGTAAGCATACTCCCCCTTTAAAAGAATAAATGACTATCAGGTTGAATGTTAATTTCCATTGGCACAGCCTGCGGTTCGGCAGAAAGAGCAAAGAAAATCGCATTGGCAGCAGTTTCAGGACTAAGCATTTTTTTTCGGTCTACTTTTAGGTTGACGTTATCCCAAAAAGGAGAATCTACCCCACCAAAGTAGAATAGCGTGAACTTGATACCAAAACGCTTGAGTTCTTCTGCCATGCACTTGCTAAAACCGACAACACCAAACTTAGAAGCCGAATAAGCCGCTGCCATCCCCATCGAATGCTTGCCCAGAATTCCAACGATATTACAGATGTGACCAGACTTGCGCTTTTGCATCTCTTCAGCAGCCGCCTGAGTGGTGTAAAAGCTACCTTTTAAGTTGACATCTAACATCTTGTCTAAATCAGCAGGTTCTAGGCTGTTGTAGGGCTTGAGTATACCAGCACCAGCTGCATTCACTAAAATATCAATTTGACCAAACTCAGCGATGGTCTTTTCTATCAAAGTATCTACCTGCTGTGGGTCAGTAATATCGGTGGGAACAGTCAAAACTTGTCCTGGTAAATCAGCAGCCAATGTGGTTAAACGAACTGTATCTCTCGCAGCCAGTACCAACCGGACTCCGGTAGGCGCAAGTTTTTGTGTTAAAGCTGAACCAATACCACCAGTAGCTCCGACAATAACAACAACTTTATTCTGCATCGTATTATTTACATTTCTTTACATCTTTGTACATAATACTGAATTATAGGCTCAGGTTATACGTAGACATCTTAAAAGTATCTATTCGGAGAATAGCGGCATTACCTCATATTCCTTGCCATTCATTTTTAATGTAAACGTGGGAGATGATTTTAGATATTTGGTAAAATTGGAACCTAACTTTAATTTTTTAATAATTGAATTAGGAGATTCTCCGGTTATTCTCCGTAACTCTGAGCCTAGTTTGGACACAGACACTTGAGTTTGGGGAGACTTTGTTTGTATATCTTGAATAATTTTTAATAATAATTTATCTAATGTTTTTTCATTAGGGATTTTCGCAGGATCTTCTTGAATTAATTGTGCAGATAAATTATTTATAATAGGGGTAATTTCTTCAATTTCTGGTTGCTTATGATGAGATTTATTATTGATATTGGATCTTTCTTGAAACAAACTTGCAATCGTTGTTAACCTGTGTAATCGAGTATTGATTGAATCTTGTTCATTTTTAATTAAATCTTGAATTTGCTCAACCACTTTTTCTAAAGATGGAACTTCTGTTGCCATTGCTAAAGAATAATGAGTGAATTTGCCAGTATTCCGGTTTTCTATATGCAAAGTTTGCCCTTGTCTACGTACCCAATAGACAATTAATCCTTGGTTTTGGAGTTCATTACAGAGGTGACTTAAAATCCCATCGCTAGAACAGACTAATATTTCTTTAACGGTTGGATAAGAACGTACAATACAAGCACCGAAAGCAATCATTTTTGCATCAGCACTATCCTTACCTTCTGGCACATGGACAAGTTGATAGCCACGGTTATATAGTTCAATATCTTGCTTTCCAATACTTGGATTTTTCCAGTTAGCAAATGCCATTTTAAATTGGAGAGGATACTTACAGACACTAGCTAAAAATAATTCTGAATTAATATCTAATTTTAAGTTTTCTGCATCCAAAAGTAGAAGTGATATTCCTGTATCTAATTGATATTTTATTTCAGCTTTTGGTTGAATTTTTTGGATAAATTGGCTCAAAGCAGCAGATTCTAACCAACTAGGCGATAATATTGTTTGCAGCAGTTGTTCAGCTAATGTCAAACTAAAAGAGCTAAGGCTTTTTTCTGTGATTTCTTCTTCGGGCAGGTTTTTTAATAAAGAAAGTTCTGTCGTTTCAGCCGTAGATACTTTAGTATATCCGTTGCTGTTAGCAAGCAAGTCAGTTTCTAAGGAACGAGAGAATGCAGATTCTAGGAATTGTTTACCACAATTTTTGCAGAGGTAATTCTGCTTGTCATTCCGACGACCATTTTTACGATATGAAGTAGATTCGCACCGAGGACATTTCATTTTATGATTTAGGTGGTTTAGAGAAGATACTTTCCTCTAAATATAGAGTATAAAAACAGACTGTCAATATCAGTCTGCATTGCCTAAGACAAGAAAAACTCAAAGCAAGCAGAAATTAAATTCAATCTTAATTTCCACTTGCACTATGTCATATACTTCTAAATCGCTAGAGTGAAACGCTTTAACTGACGCGGGCGAAAATGTAGTCGCGGGTGCGAAAATCCACAGGGTTAGTAAATATTTTATTTGTAGTACCAAATTCAACCATTTGAGTAATACGATTTTCATTACTATGAAAGAAAGCCGTAAAATCAGATAGGCGAGTAACTTGCTGCATATTGTGAGTAACAATCACAATTGTCAACTCAGAACGCAAGTTATGGATTAAATTCTCGATTTTCATACTACCCATAGGATCGAGACCTGAACAAGGCTCATCCATCAACAAAACGTTAGGTTTGACCGCTAAAGCACGGGCAATACATAATCTTTGTTGTTGACCGCCAGAAAGCTCTAAAGCAGATTTGTGTAGTTTATTTTTCACTTCATCCCAAAGTTCGGCAGCTTTGATGGCAGATTCAACAATTCCATCTAATTCTACTTTCGGATGCCATCCAACTAACTTCACCCCATAAGCAACATTATCGTAAACGCTCATGGGAAAAAGATTTGGCTTGGGAAAAACCATACTAACTTGGCGGCGTAAGCGATTGATGTTAACGCGACGCTCATAAATACTCTGCCCAAAAAATTCTACTTTTCCTTCAACCCTTACTTCTGCCTCTAATTCACTCATGCGATTTAACGATTTAAGAAAAGTAGACTTCCCACAACCACTAGAACCAATAATTGCCGTGACTTTGTTTTGGTAAATATCCATTGACACGCCTTCAACTATCTTTTGAGTGTCGTAAGAGAAGCTGAAGTTTTTGACTCTGATGGCTGGAATTAGTTTACTCATATTCCTAAAACGTCTGAAACAAAACCTGACTAGGTAAAGTAGTACAAATTAGCACCGCTGTTTCACTATGTTACCCCCAAAAGAAGATATTCATGGAAATTACGTAGCCATACAGTAGCTATACAGCAGATAAACTGTTAGTCGATACTTATATTAAAGTTATGCCTCAAAATTTATCTTTTACAAACTTTTTATACCCACCTTTCACACCTTAACTATTGAACAAGGATTAGGTCTGGTTCGATTTAAAATAGCTATGTAGAAATCAAAATACGAATATTATATACTCCTCATGGGTAGTAAGAAGTTAATTTATTTATAAAAATAAATTAGTAACTTTTTTCAACTACACTTTATAAGTATCTTTTAGTGCAAGATAGCTCGACAAAAATCAATAAGTCACGCTAGAACGTACCTTAACCGAAACGCCCTGAAATGTAGTCGCGGGTGCGAGGATCGAGTGGATTGTTAAATATTTGCTCTGTAGCGCCAAATTCAACCATTTGACCAATCCGACTTTCATCGGTGCTAAAGAAAGCCGTAAAATCAGAAACACGAGCGGCTTGCTGCATATTATGGGTAACGATCGCAATTGTCAACTCAGACTGTAAGCTATGAAGTAGTTCCTCAACTTTCATGGTGGCGATGGGGTCAAGAGCCGAGCAAGGCTCATCCATTAGCAAAACTTTTGGCTTGACTGCTAAGGCACGGGCAATACATAATCTTTGTTGCTGACCGCCAGAAAGCCCTAAAGCTGATTTATCGAGCTTATCTTTGACTTCATCCCAAAGAGCAGCGCTGTGAAGTGCAGATTCGACAATTTCATCTAATTCTAATTTTGAATGCCTACCTGCTATTCTCATCCCGTAGGCAACATTTTCATAAATACTGATCCCAAAAGGATTCGGTTTTTGAAACACCATACCAATTTGGCGGCGTAACCGATTGATGTTGACACGACGATCATAAATATTCTGACCAAAAAATTCTACATCTCCTTCAACTTTGACAGGCCCTTCTAATTCGCTAATGCGATTAAGAATTTTGATGAAGGTAGATTTACCACAACCACTAGGGCCAATAATTGCAGTTACTTGGTTCTGATAAATATCTATTGATACCTTTTCAATAGCTTTTGTTGTCCCATAGTAAAAGCTGATATTTTTAACTTTGATAGCTGGAATTAGGTTACTCATGCTTGCCCAAGGTGCGAAAGAAAAATTGATAAAAATAGGATTCAGGAACCAGGATAAATATTATAGAATTCTCATTTGATTTTTCTTTGCCTAATAACTAAGCGAGAAAGAATACTAACAGA
The DNA here is from genome assembly GCF_034530775.1 of Nostoc sp. DedSLP04. Classification (NCBI taxonomy): domain Bacteria; kingdom Bacillati; phylum Cyanobacteriota; class Cyanophyceae; order Nostocales; family Nostocaceae; genus Nostoc; species Nostoc sp. DedSLP04. The sequence goes on from NZ_JAVRCL010000034.1 coordinate 21,019, forward strand.
TAAAATTAAGCCGAGTAGAACTATAGAAGTAGTCCAGACCAATTGACTTTTCTGTGGGTCGGGGTCGTTGTAGAGGTTAAAAATCAATACTGGTAAAGAAGCTGTAGGACTTAACAATCCTTCTGACCAATCTAAACTAAATAAAGCGGTAAAAATTAAAGGTGCTGTTTCACCAGCCGCACGAGCTACAGCTAATAAAATACCTGTAGTAATTCCGGGGATTGCAGTAGTTACAACAATGCGAAAAGTAGTTTGGAAGCGAGTTCCACCTAAAGCAGCAGAGGCGAGGCGTTGAGATGTAGGAATCAGTTTTAAGGATTCTTCTGTTGTCAGTATAATTACAGGTAGCATAATCACGGCTAAAGCAAAACCACCTGCGATCGCACTAAATCCTTTAGTGACCAAAACTATTACACCATAAGCAAACACGCCGACAACAATTGAAGGTACGCCTGTAAGAATGCTGGTGACAAAGCGAACAATACTAGCAACTGGATTAGTTTGACTAAATTCTGCTAAGAAAATTCCTGTCATGATTCCTGTGGGAATGCTTAAAATAGCACCAATTACCACCATAATTATGGTTCCCAAGATAGCATTGCCAAAGCCATTATCAATAACTGCTTTGACAAACATTTCTGATTTGAGTCCAGATATTCCCCGGATCAAAATTTCCCACAAAATTGATAATAAAGGAATGAGTACTAGACCTGTAAGACCAAAGGCGATCGCATTCATTGCATAGGTAAATATTACCCGCTTTCTTGGCAGAGGACTGCATAATTCTGCCGCCAAAAATTCATCTTTTTTTGATTGAATGTAACTACTCATGAATTTGACAAAGTTTGATTGATAAACGTCTTGTTAACTGAGGTATTTGTAGGAATTTAAAAATAAGATAGTGTTATTTATTTTTTCTGCCAACCCACTTCACTAAGATGACAGCGCCAATATTTACAGCTAAAGTCAACCCAAACAAAATCAATGCTAAATAGCTTAAAGCACCTATATGCAAACCCGGTTCAGCTTCGGCAAATTCATTAGCTAATACAGAGGGAATTGTATAAGCTGGATCGAGTAAAGAAGCGCTGATTTGAGCAGAGTTACCAATCACCATAGTAACGGCCATTGTTTCACCCAAAGCTCGTCCTAAAGCAAGCATTGCTGCACTTACTATTCCAGAAAATCCAGATGGTAGCAAGACTCGAAAAATTGTTTCCCAACGAGTGCCACCCAAAGCCATAGATGCACTACGTAATTCTTTAGGGATAGCTATTAAGACATCACGACTAATTGCTGCCATTGTGGGCAAAATCATGATGGCGAGAATAATTCCAGCAGTCAACATATTAGTCCCAGAAGGATCTTCTGTATTAAACAGTGGTATCCATTTAAAAGTACTGGCTAACCACTTTTGTAGAGGTTCTAGAACTGGAATAAAGACAAAAATCGCCCATAAACCAATAATTACACTAGGAATTGCAGCAATTAATTCAACAACAAATGCTAGGGTGATTCGCAGCGATGTAGGTAAAAAATTTTCACTTGTGACCAAGGCTACTGCAATTCCCACAGGGACAGCGAATAAAATAGCGATCGCACTACTTACTAAAGTTCCATAAATATAGGGTAATGCACCAAAAATCTGATTACCTGTATCCCAATCTTGTCCCCACAAAAACCCCATTCCAAACTGCTTAATGGCTAGTAGAGCTTCGTGTAAAATTACCCAACTCATTAACAATAGTATTGCAACAGTAATCACAGCAAAAAAGTATACTAGCCGTGTAAAACCTTGGTCAAACCAGAAATTTGTGCCGCTAGTAGTAGTTAGATTGAAATTTTCATCACCTAGATTTGATTTCTCTAATAAATTTGCCATTACAAATCAATAAAATAGTTTTTTCTTACTATTAGAGCGAGTTATTAACTCAGTCTGTCATTCGTCATTAATCATTTGTCCTTTGTTATTTGCAATTACAAAGGACAAATGAGCAAGGACGACCATAACAAAAGTTTTCACAATCTCATTTAGGATTGCTATATTCAAAGCATCCTTCCCTTTTTAAGGGAATTGGGAAATCTCTTGTACATAATTTCTAAAAATTACAAATTAAGGCTTGACAGAGCTATTCACTGTCTGAAGCACTCGATTTGCTACATCAGATGGAATTTTGGTGTAGTTCAGATCGTCGTTATACTGTTGACCGTCTTTCAATACCCAATTAATCCATTTCTTAATTGCATCAGCTTTAGCAGCATTAGCATACTGTTTGTAAACCATCATCCAAGTAAGACCGACAATGGGATAACCTTGTCCTGGATCTCCTATAAAAACGCGGTAGTTGTTTGGAAAAGTGACAGTTGATAAAGCTGCATTTGCAGATTCTAAAGAAGGAGCAACAAATTCTCCGTTCTTATTTTGTACCAGTGCTGATTTCAGATTATTTTTGACAGCGTAGCTATATTCTACATAACCAATAGAACCAGGAGTCCGAGCTACTATAGCAGCTACACCTGGATTTCCTTTGCCTTTGAGGACGTTTGGCAGATTCCATTTTGGAGCAGTGTTAGTTCCAACTCTGCCTTTAAAATAACCGCTGATGGCACTTAAGTGATTTGTAAAAATGAAAGTTGTACCGCTACCATCGGCACGAACAGCAAATTTAATTGTTTGATTTGGTAGATTAGCGCCTGGATTATCAGCTTTAATTTTCGCGTCATTCCATTTGGTAATTTGACCTGAATAAATTGCTGGTAGTGTAGCGCGGGATAATTTGAGATTGTTAACGCCTGGAAGATTGTAAACAACAGAAACAGCACCGCCTGCTGTAGGTACTAAAATTGCACCATTCTTGACTTTAGCAATTTCATCATCTTTCATTGCAGCATCACTACCACCAAAGTCAACGGTTCCAGCGATGACTTGACGAATACCACCACCACTACCAATTGCTTGGTAGTTAATTTTCAAGTCTGGATATTTCTTCTTCACTTCACGAGCATAGCGTTCGTAAAGCGGAGCTGGGAAAGTTGCTCCTGCACCATTGAGAGTTTCAGCTTGTGCGATCGCACCAAAAAATGGACTAAGTGCAACAGAAGTTGTCACCATTGAAGTAGCAACGACACGATTCAATATGGCGGTCGAAAAAATCATATTACCTCTGATTAAAGGAATATTTTACTGCTGTAATTCCAGTCTTAAACAGGCTACATTTTGTATGGTTAAACCTTATTTAACAATTGATAAGCAATAAATTAAGATATGTTTAAATATTGAATTAAAAGATTTTTGCTTATTGATTTTGATTGACTAAATTATTTGATTAAAAATTAATAAAAATTTAAATTTTAATTTAAATAATTAAAATTGAGTAAATCACGCAATCTCAAAATTTTCACTTCAGTAAAAAAGAGATAAACACAGATATTTATCGGTGAGTCTCTAGAATTGCACATCTAAACAGACTCAGGATCTTGCTGCTGATAATATTGCTCTTCTTGAGAAGGATGTTTTCCGTGGCAAGCATAAACACTATAGCCGTCAGCAAATTGAAGAGCAGCTTCCTCGTCAGCATGAAGCATATTTTCTTCGTCAAAAGACAACTTGCAAGGGCGATCGCAGACTATACAAACCTTTTCAAATTGGAATATTTAACCACAATGTTGAATCAATTCTTGAAGTACATTCCATTTTTTCTTGTCGTGTTGAAGGTTAAGAACTGAGATACAAAAAGCTAACATACAACCCAAAATTGCCCATTCTGCTGGTCTAGTCAAGTTGTTTGTAAAGTATGAAATATCAGTAAGGGACTTCCAAATAAAAAAACATACAATTTTTCTTGTGGGGTGGACATCTTGTCCGCCCCAAGCCTTGGGCGGGCGAGACGCCCACCCCACAAGATTGGATAATTTATTTCTTGGTAATCCCTAAATTCAAGTTTCAGCTTATCAAGATCGGCAATTAGTTGATGTTCAAGACATCTTCCTGTATACGGAAAGTATGAAACTAGTGGATGACTATGAGTTGAGTAGTACGGAAATTCAGGGTGTTGAACTTGATTCCGTAACCTAATAAAGAGATGCTCGTCAAGTTGTTGCCTTATTCCATGTAAAAGGTGATCTACTACTCTTTTAAGGAATTTGATGTGGATATCGCGCCTTAGATATGCCTTAAAGTTCTCAATAGTAAGAATATTCTCAATTGCCGTCATCGGACTGCTATAGAATAATATCTTAGGTTCGGGATAATCACTCACCGCATAAGCAGCTTTGATTACTGCTATCGCTTTTGCTTGCTCAATTGATTCAGTTGATATTTGTATCGATCGCCACTTATCTCTATAAATGGGAAGCATTGCCTCTTGCTCATCAGATAGTTCGGTGATGATGCGTTTTGGCATATATATTTTCAGTGTAAAAATAGTAAGTTAGGTTGAACAGAATATTTGTTATGCAGTCACCTTTAACCATCCAAAAATATCACCTACCGTCAACTGTAACCCCTGACAGAACTCTGGCACTGGCAAAACAGATTCAACTTCCTCAAAAGGTAAAGGTTGTTGTCTTGCAGGATAAGCAGCAATGAAGCGCTCATCAGGGTCAATTAACCAACCCATTTGAGTTCCGTGATTGAGAGCGTGTAAGATTTTTTTTGTAACTTTTGTATGGCTTTGTTCGGGGGAAAGAATTTCGATTATCCAGTCGGGTGCTGCGGCAAATGTATTGGCAATATCACCATTCTCGTCTACAGGAAGCCTTGCCCAAGAGAATACAGCGACATCGGGAACTATAGAACGTCCTCCAAAAGTGCAACGTAATTCTGGAAAAGCCCAACTCATTTTTTGTACTTTGACAACAGAATTGATTGTGGGACAGAGTTCTCCTTGAATAGTACTATGTTTTCCTTGAGGCATAGGTTTGGGAATGATTTGACCGTCAATGTATTCAGAATACGGTTTAGTTTCTGGTAGTACGAGAAACTCTTCTAGAGTCAATCTTTTATTTGATGTTTGTACCATGATTATCCTAGCTTCAATTTATGATGATTTATTTACATAGTTTGTATTTACCTTATTGTAAAAGATTTTTTCAATTTCCCAATCAGCCGCTATCTAAATTATTTTATGTTTGCTTGCGGCTACAATACATTACCAAAAGTATAAATAATCCTATTCCTGCCAAATATTTAATCGGCTCAGATACGCTGGGATTAGGGGAGAAAAAGCCTTCGATCGCACCAGCAATAATCAACATTGGTACAATCCCAAATACTAGCTGCACCGCTTGATATCCATAAAATTTCAGTGCATCTCCACGGCGATATTTACCAGGAAATAAAATTGCTTTTGCTAATAAAAATCCCGCACCCCCAGCAAAAAAGATTGCAGGTAATTCTAAGGAACCATGCGGAAATACAAAGGCCCAAAAAGGATAAGCCAGATTATTTTGACCGACTAAAGTACTAACAGCACCAATTAATAAACCATTAAATACCATCAAATAGGCTGTGTATGCTCCACCTGTCATACCACCAGCAACAGCCCCAAAAGATACCGACAAATTATTGATTGCGATGCCGCTGGATGCCAAAGGTTCAACACCAACAATTGAACCCATCCATAATTTATGCTCATCTCGCACTTTGGTAATCAAGCTTTCAGGTACAATCAAAGGCATAAAGCTGGGGTTTTGCCAAGAATACCACCAAGCCACTAGTGCGCCTAGTAGAAATAGCGCCGTTGCCATAGCAATATATACAAATGATTTCTGGACTACAGATGGTAATCCCCAACGATAAAATTCTAAGATTGCCTGCCATTCCTGCCGCCGCGAACCTTGGTAAATCTGCGTGTAAGCACGAGTTGTTAAAGATTGTAAACTTTGGATTAAAGTATTGCCGATTTGCTGAGTGCGGGCACGCGCTAAATCTGCCGCTAGGGAACGATACAAACTCGCTAACTCTCTAATTTCTGCTGCTCGTAGGGACTTTAACCCTTTTTTTTCTATCTGCCTTAATAGGGCATCCAAACGCTGCCAATTCGGTTCTCGTCGCGCAATCCAACGTTGAATATTCATGAATTTTGGGAACACTGAGTTTAACTTAGCTTAAGATAGCCTCAAATTGATCTCCGTAATTTCAAGGGAAATTTAGCATTATGTCTGAAAACTTTGGATCTTCTGGCCAGATACAACCACTGAGTATCGGTAACGTTGTCAGTGCTGCGGTACGGTTGTATCGTTCTCATTTGAAGACTTATCTTAACCTAGCTGCGATCGCGCACTTGTGGGTTCTAGTTCCTGTGTATGGTTGGGCAAAATATGCAGCCATCTCTGGACTAATTTCACGCTTGGCTTTTGGAGAATTGATTTACCAACCTGAAGGTGTTCAAACTGCCAGGAGCCATATTAATCCACGTCTTTGGTCATTTTTAAGAGTTGGTTTGCAAGTAGGTATATATTTACTGCTAATTTATATTGGATTAGCGATCGTGGGCGGTGTAGTGGCTAGCTTGATCGGAGTAGCATTAGGAGGAATATTAGGTACTTCAGGCGTTATAGTCATAACCACATTGGTAATAATTGTAACGGCAGGCATTATATTGTTAGGACTAACCTGGTTCTACTCCCGTTGGATAGTAGCTGAAGTGCCTTTAGCAGTTGAGGAAAATATCAATGGTGGCGAAAGTGTTGCCAGAAGTTGGGAGTTAACTAAAGCCTCAGTCTTTCGCATTCAAGGCATTGTTTTAGTTGCTTTTATCGTTACAATGCCGTTGGTGTTTGTATTAAACTATATACCTAGCTTATTCCTAATTAAACTTGAGCCTGGTACTGCTATTTACTCGATTGTGTATATTATTTCTGTGATTGGCAGTTTGATCGGTGGAGTTTTAGTCATGCCATTTTGGCAAGCACTAAAAGCTGTTTTATACTTGGACTTGCGTAGTCGGCGTGAAGGTCTAGGTTTGCAATTACGAGAACCTCCCTCGCAAGATTTTCGTTAACTCAACATCTTAATCCAACTCTATTAATTTTGAATTAGTTAAAATATGCGCTTTTTTAATCGCATCACATTCCAGACTCCAGAAAGTGTAGAGTTGGAATTCACTCTCGCGGGAATCGGTAATCGAGTTTTGGCACTCCTGATTGACTATACAGTGTTGGGTGTAACTTTGCTTCTGTTTGTCCTTACTTGGAGTGTCTTCTCGACACAGCTGTTAAATTTTGTTGAATATTTTTTTAAAAAATTAACAAATTTAGATATTTGGTTGTTAGCAATTTTCTTCATTATCGCCTTTGCAATTTACATCGGCTATTTTGTATTTTTTGAAACCTTATGGTTTGGGGAAACTCCTGGTAAACGGTTTGCTAAAATTCGTGTAGTTCGAGATGATGGTAGATTGATCGGGCTACAACAAGCAACGCTACGTGCTTTACTGCGACCCTTTGATGAAACTTTGTTTATCGGTGCTTTTTTAATTATGTTGGGTAGCCGCGAAAAGCGCTTAGGTGATTTGGCTGCTGGCACAATTGTAATTCAAACCCAAGCACCCACTGCATCTGCAAGATTGACAATTTCAGAACAGGCAAAAGGACTTCATGAACAGTTAATCGAAATTGCTGATTTCTCGCAATTGATGCCAGATGATTTTGCTGTGATTCGTGAGTATTTACAGCGACGCGGTGCAATGTCGTTAAAGGCAAGAACCTCACTATCTCTAAAGCTAGCCGAGCAAGTTAAAGCTATTATTAATTTAGAAAAATTGCCAGAAGCTGTTACGCCTGATGTTTTTTTAGAAGCAATTTACCTCGGTTATCAACAACCGAAATTTTAAGCTAATTACTAATGAGTAGTCAGTAGTCAGTGAGTGGAAACTACTGACTACTAATTAAGGGACTTTAAAATAAAAAAATATCCAACTATTTATTGTGGAATGGGCGACACGAGCGCCCAGTAACCAAAGGCGGGCAAGATGCCCACCCCACAAGATTGGATAATTTATTTCTTGGAAGTCCCTAATTACTTAAAAATCCAAAATCGGCCAGTCTGATTCGCGATAATAGCGTGTCATGTTGTCAAACTTTCGTAATTCAACACGATCAATCGAGAATTCCGGCAAATTCAACAGCCATTGTTCATTCAATTGAGAAAGCATTGTGCTGAAGTTTATGCGGTCTAGGTCAGATGGAACCTCCCCAAAATAGGCTAATGTAACATGGGCTGTGAAGTGATAATGCTGCTCAATACCCAAGGCAATTAACTTGGGATTTTGATAAATTGTTCGACGAAATTGAATAATTTCCTCGTAACAACGTTCATCTTGGGGGACTAAACAAATGGCTATGGCTCTTGGCATCAGTATTAGTCCCAGCATTTGCCATTTAATTGGATGACTTCTGTTTGTCATCAATTGTTGATATTTTTGAAATATTTCAGCTAAACAAGAGTGTAACTCCTCGTCAAATTTAGGATTTTTTTCGTAGGCATCAAGGTAAGCATTGTCCCAAATTAAATCCGCTAAAGTCAGATGGAAGCTAGCAGGAGGTACAGGTACAATCAAATTACGGTTTACAGGCAACTGCAAAAGTTCCTGTTGATAAGTCTGTAATTTGGCATAGAAAGCAGAATTGTGTGATTCTTCTTCTGCCGGCGGGGTAATTAGCGTATAGCCAGGAAAGGATGCCGCTTGTCTCAACCCAGAATGTAGCTGAAATTTAGAAGATTCCTGAATATGCTGGGCTTGGGATCTGTAGGCTTCTGGCAGCGTCAGTCTTGCTAACCGATTTAAGTAAGTTTGATAGTTGTCGTCCAATCTTCATAGCCTCACGCTCTCACTTGATAGATTTTAGGGAAAATTACCTTGATTAAGAGAATGATTTCAAAAGTATTTAATTTTTGCGAATGGGGAATGGGGAGATGAGGGAGATAGGGGGACAAGGGGCATAGGTGTCAACTTCAGCTGGAAATAGCTTATCTGTTGGCTTCCATGCCCGCCCAGAAATAAATTTTCCGGCTTTTAACTTAAGTCTACTGAAGTAGATTGGAGATTTTTGGCGATATTTAGTCATCTTCAGATGACTTTAGCGATGAGACGGGAATTTCAATTCCCGGCGGACAAGGGGTTTTGCGTTAAGTTGACACGTATGGACAAGGGGACAAGGGGGTAAACAAAACTCCTAACTCAGCACTCCTAATTCCCATCTACTAAGAGGTTTATCTATGCCAATCTATGTTTACTGGGGTGAAGATGATTTTGCGATGGAAAAGGCGATCGCACTTTTGCGCGATCGCGTCCTCGATCCCCTATGGACAAGTTTTAATTACACTGCATTTTCCCCAGATCGGGCTGATGCTGTTATCCAGGGGTTAAATCAGGTGATGACGCCTACTTTTGGCGCTGGTGGGCGTTTGGTATGGCTGATAAACACCACTCTGTGTCAGCACTGTCCTGAGAATGTGTTGGCAGAATTGGGGCGATCGCTAAGTGTCATTCCCGAAAACTCATTTTTATTGCTCACCAGCCGCAATAAGCCAGATGAACGCCTCAAATCCACGAAATTGTTAAAACAGTTTGCTACCGAATTCCGAGAATTTCCTCTTATCCCACCTTGGAAAACAGAATTACTGGTGCAATCTGTTAATCAAGCAGCCCAGACTGTAGGCGTGAAACTGACTGCCAATACTTCCCATCTGTTGGCAGAAGCCGTAGGAAATGATACACGGCTCCTTTACAATGAGTTAGAGAAATTACGGCTATATGTCCAAGATAGCAATCAGCCTTTAGACACAGATACTGTTACAAAGTTAGTAAGAAATACTACCCAAAATAGCTTACAATTAGCAGCAGCAATCAGAACAGGAGATACAGGTAAAGCTTTGACAACACTAGCAGATTTGAGCAATGCTTCCGAGCCGGGATTACGGATAGTTGCGACACTGATTGGACAATTTCGCACCTGGCTGTGGGTGAAGATTATGATAGAAAGTGGGGAACGGAATCAACAAGCGATCGCTGTTGCCGCTGACATCGGTAATCCCAAACGAATTTACTTCTTGCAGCAAGAAATTAAGCTGCTTTCTGTGCAACAGTTAATCTTTTGCTTACCCCTACTGCTGGAATTAGAGGTTAGCCTTAAGCAAGGAGCATCAGAAATGTTAACGCTCCAGACTAAAGTTATCGAACTTTGTCAAGTATGCCGAGGAAATTGACAATCAAATATAAAAGCTTGATGTATTGAGCAGTTCCTGGAACTTCCAACTCTGAAAATAATTCAAAGTTCTTATAATATCCCTGATGTAGTTTCGTGTCACATACTATATGAAGAAAATTTCTGATTTATTTTCCCGAACTAGCCGAAAGCGAACCCTGTCGCGATCGTTATTGTTCGGTGCGATCGCTACTGTAAGTGTGATTTCTAACGGTTTTTCATTGAGTTCTAAAGCTGACGCTCAAACTCCAGCACCAATAGTTAACAATACTGAAATCGACAGTTACGCTCAAGCCGTGCTAGCAATGGAGCCAGCCCGTCAAAATGCTTTTGAAGAAATTAAAAAACTTATTGGCAATGGAGAAATCCCCCAAATTGTTTGCAACGATTCTAATAGCATAAATGGTCTTCCAAAGAAGGCTCAAGATATCGCAGTTAACTACTGTAACCACGCTCAAAAAATTGTCGAAGATAATGGTTTAAAATTTGAACAGTTCAACAAAATTACTATAGAACTACAAAATAATACTATCTTAAAAAGGCAGGTTTACAATACTCTATTACGCCTGCAACAACCTGCTGAGTCTCGATAAGTAGAAGAGGCTACTTCAATTAAGGCACTTAGTAAGAAAGTGGTTAATTACTATGGGAATCAAAACTCAATTATTCGGATATTATCGTAGTCTTATTTGATTTATGAAAATATAGATAAGGCAACGAACCTCTTTCTCTAGGAGACATAGGGATGAATTTAATTCATATTCCCCAATGCCCCATTTCTAAGTCCGTCCTAATATTCTTCGGTTAAGGCAAGAGACGCGATGAATCGCCGTCTCTACAATAATAATTGGTCTTTCGTAATAGCATCATCTGTCAACGTTGCGGCTGGAATTCTCTTTTGTTCTCACATCCTTGTGGGGCATACTGATGTCGCTGACTAAACTCCAGGGGGTGGGGGCAGAGGGGCAAAAGAGCCGAGGTGGGCATTCTTCAGAAGTGGTAGTTTGACGGTAAACGTCGCTCCTTGTTCTTTGCCTGGGCTATCTGCGCGGACAGTACCGCCATGTAATTCTACTAAATGACGGACGATCGCTAATCCTAGTCCTAATCCACCATAGATTCTAGTACTAGAACTATCAGCTTGACGAAAGCGATCGAAAACGTAAGGAAGAAAATCAGGACTGATACCAATGCCTGTATCAATCACCTGAATTTGGGCATATTTATCCGTTGTTTGTGGTTTTTCTTGTCCACTAACCACTGACAATTGCAACTCTACCCTTCCGCCAACGGGTGTAAATTTGATGGCATTGGATAGCAGATTCCAGATAATTTGTTGTAAGCGCTCGAAATCCCCGGAAACTAAATATTGAGAATTTTCACTCGGCTTGCTGTCATTTGAATGTTGATTAGTTTGGGATTGTGCTGCTGGAAATTCGAGATTTTCGCGATTAACTCCTAATTCCCAATCTGAATTTGGTGTTGCTTTTGAGGAAATTAGGGAAAATCTCAAATCGATTTCCTTGGATTGAGCGGCTAAACTAACAGTTTTAATGGCTGACTCAATGATGGGAACCAAATTACAAGTACGGACATTGAGGCGTAACTGGCCTCTACTCATCCGCGATATATCCAGTAAGTCTTCAATTAACTGGGTTTGCGCTTTGGCGTTGCGCTCAATTGTCTCCGTTGCTCTAGCCATTTGGCTATCACTGAGCTTGCTTCGTTGCAGTAATTGCGCCCAGCCAAGGATGGCATTGAGGGGCGATCGCAATTCATGGGATAATATTCCTAGAAACTCATCCTTCATCCGGTTGGCTTGTTGTAACTGCTCAGTTTGTTGTTGCAAAGAAGCAATTAAACTAGCCCGTTCCATTGCGATGGCTATTTGGTCGCATACTGCTTGCATCATCCCTTTTTGATTGTCGGTGAAGCTTAACCGAGTGCGGCTGCCAAAAGAAAGAGTACCCAACAACCGTCCTTGGGCTATTAATGGGTATGCATAATAAGCTGTAATTCCAAAAGAACGAATCAATTCTGTTTTCGGGTCAATTGATTGCTGCACATTCTCTAGAGCAATTGCACAACGCTCATGGGCGACAGTCGCACAAACCGCCTCAGCAAATTCCAAGGATTCGATTTGGTTTGCTACTTCTGGGGAAAAGCCGCTGTAAGACTCTAGCCGCATTACCTGAGAGTTATCCTCAACCAAATAGTTAAAGTAAATATCTAAACCAATTTGGTCTCTTAGTTTTTGGTAGACGCTATCGATTAGTACTACTGGTTGCTGACTCGATAATAAATCGTTGGCTGTGTCAAATAGTAGCTTTAACCTTTTGTAACTTAATGAGAGGGCTTTTTGTGCAGTCTTGAGGTTGCTGATTTCTTGGAACACTAAGATACAGGTAGCCGGATGACCGTGCATTGCTGGTAAGGTATCAGCAAATACAAGTAGAGAGCGCACGCCAGCGGGAGTATGCCAGTCCACCTCCAATCCATTCAGGCTTTCGCCACGGGCAACCCGCACTCCTGGCATAAGTTCATTGGGGATGCGATCGCCAGCTGCATCCGTATAGTGGTAAGCTGTGTGATAATCTTTGGCGGGTATCCCTTTGGGAAATTCGCCCCCAGCTAATTCGTCAGCAGAGCGATTGGCAAAAGTTACCCGCGCCGTTCCTGGTTCGATAAACAGCAATGGTCTTGGCATCAGATTTAACACATTCTCTAGCCATTTTTGCTGCTTTAGGAGTACTTCCTCTGCCTGTTTGCGCTCTGTAATATCTAAAAATGCGCCAACGCTTCCTCTGGTTTTACCCTCTTCGTCAAACAAGGGTGCAACGTACTCCAACAGCTTGACAATTTTGCCATTTTCATGAATGACATCGAGTTCATAATCGATCACCTCAACACCATGAGCAGCAGAGTACTGCATTGGGAGTTCTTCTGTTGACAGTTCCCTTCCCTGGCGATAGATTTTAAAGCTTGTTGGTCTTTCGTCCAAGTCAGCACTGAGGGAGGCATTTGTATCTGACGATATCCCCAACTGCTTCGCAAAAGAAAGGTTGACCTTAATATTTTGGCATTTTGGATCTTCGGCAATGCCAATTCCAATAGGAATTACCTCCAACAAAGTTTGTAATTCAGTTATGCGGCGCTGTAGATCCCTGTTTAGTTGTAATATTTGTTCCTGGGTCTGCTTTTGCTGGCTGATGTCACGAGTTACAGTTGCTAAGGCAATTGGTTGACCTGTTTTATTATCTGTAACAGTGAAGATATTGTAATCAACTGGTATCGGTTGACCTGTTTGGAGATGCCGGAAGCAGAATTCTCCCTGCCAGCGCCCTTCTGATAGTACAGTCGGCAGTATATATTTTTGAAAATAGGCTTTGTCTTTGGGCATGAAGTAATCTAGTACTGCTTTTTGCCTGACTTCATTCAGGTTGGCAAACCCTACCAACTTTTGCCCTGCATCATTTATGTAGAGTAATTGACCCTCAAGGGTGGCAATGCCGATAAAGTCAGAGCTATTTTCTACCAGCAATGCTAATTTTTGTTGTTCTGCTTCTGCTTGTTTGCGTTCGCTCAAGTCGAGGATAAAGGCTACTGACTCTTCGCGGTTTTCTCCTAGCAGCACGTAACCAACTAAAATCGGGATACGGCTACCATCCTTGCGAATAAATTCTTTCTCGTAGGGCGTACAAGCAGCGCCGGTGTTTCCTTGGGCTTCAGCGATACCTTGTTCGTCTAAATATAAATACTCTGGTGGTGTGATATTGCGCCAACTGAACTTACCAGTTAACAAATCCTCCCGCGCGTAACCAATCATCCTCAAGAATTCGTCGTTTGCTTGCTGGATACCGCCATACACATCGCTAAAGAGAATACCGATGACGTTAGCATCTACAAAACTTCCTAGTTTAGCTTCGTAGGTTCTCAGTGCTTCTTGGGCAAGGTCGCGTTGATAGCTGAGGCGTTCAATAACCCTGGCACTTTGCCAAATCAAAATAGTAAAAATTACAATCAAAACGATCGCAAATACCGATATTGCAAATGCCGGATCGTATTGTCCTGCCCGTTGACCTTCGACAATTACCCATCCTAATATAAAAGGTACTGCGATCGCGGCAACTAGTAAACGACGTGCAAGTAAGCCGCCGTAACTATCACTTGTAACTACCCTCATTAAGCCATGTTCTGCCCGCGCCCACAGAATCCCTATACTTAGTAATAAGAACAACAGCGCTGTGTGTAACGCCATTGATGTTGTATAAGGAGCGAGTCCGTAAAGAACTTTCACTTGGTAGGCATAGCCCATCAGCGCCTGAAAGGAAATCAAAGTAGCAATCAGAGTAATAATTTGGGCATACCAATAACTGCGGTGGCTTTTTGGATGAATCAGAATTTGTAGAGCGACACTGACTAGTATAAAGTTCAGTGCTGTGTTCACCCCCATCCGCCCCGGATGCAATGTCGCTAGACTAGTTCGCGAATCACGGAACACCAACTCATCAATGCCCAGATTCCAACCGAATATATATTGACATAGAGTAAGCGCCGCAATTGTGGTGACAGCTATTGCACAGACCTGAGAGATGAGAAAAGTAAGTACGGGCAAGGGGGCTGTGGAACTGTGCGGGTAATTTTGAATTCTTCTTTCCCCCCTGCTCCCCTGCTCATCTTTGAAAAATAGCCACAGTGACACACCAGACAACACAAAACACAACGCCGTGTTGACTTTCATCGTGGCAGGACTACCAGGGAAGCCGCGCTTAAGAACCTCAATTCCAAGACACCAGCCAACTAATACCAAGCTACCAACAAAAACAGCGATCGCACTTGCGACTCTTGCCACAAGTGCATTTGTAGAGATTTTAAATCTATCTTGCAGCCGCAAGCGGTTAATATTTAACATTGAGTGTTCTCTAACCGCATCTATCTAGCGTGGTAAACTTACGTATTTCTTACGAGCTAATCATTGATGTTCTTTGTATTGTAGGCTACACTTCGGCTACTTTTTCATCTACCTCTATGCATATTTTTTCTTGCATAATTTCAAGTAGGAAATAATGGTGGCTCAAAAACCACCTTTACGAGTATTTCAGAATTGTAAGCTATGTCGCTTACCATCATCTTGAAAGCGTTGCTCTCCAACACCTACAAGTTCTACGATCGCTTCTCGCAGTGGAGGTGTCCACTTTCCAACTCTTGCTGCAATTTCCACTACTGTTTGGCTTGCCTGGGTAAATACACGGATGTTAGTTATTGAGTGGTTCTTATCTTGATACTTGCTTGTCTGTCCATCATCTTCAAATAACTGATATTCGTTGTTACCAGGCCAAATTCGTAACCGAATCTCGTCGAGTGGCGATTCATCAACGTATTGGCTGACAGGTTGCATAGGGATGATCGCACCGCTACGGACATACAGTGGCATTCTTTCTAATGGTGCATGAGCAAGAATGTGAATCGGGCCTTCATAGCGATCGCCACTCCACCAATCATACCAAGTGCCAGAGGGTAAGTAGACAGCTCGATGCTCAACTCCAGGGCGGTAAATTGGTGCAGCCATCAGCGATGCACCTAGCAATACTTGATCGTAGAGGCTGTAGGTTTTCGGATCGTTGGGGAAGTGGTATAATAATGGTCTTAAAATCGGTGCGCCCGTTGTTGCCGCTTCCCAAAAAAGACTGTAGATATAGGGAAGTAACTGGTAACGTAGATTAATGTATTCTCGACAGATATTTTCAACGCGATCGCCAAATACCCAAGGTTCATGACGAGCAGTAGACATTGCCGAATGACCGCGCATCAATGGGTAAAGCATTCCTACCTGCATCCACCGAGCGAATAATTCAGCAGTGGCATTACCAGCAAACCCGCCAATATCGCAACCCACAAACCCTACACCCGAAAGTCCCATATTGCAAAGCATCGGCAGAGACATTTCTAAATGCTCCCACAACGATTGGTTATCCCCCATCCACACAGAAGACCAGCGTTGCACACCAGCATAACCCGATCGCGTCAACACAAATGATCGCTCTGAACCTCGATGCCGTTCCAACCCCTCATAACAAGCTTTAGCCATCATCAACCCATACAAATTATGCACTTCTGTATGAGTTACATCAATTCCTAATTTTGAATTTTGAATTTTGAATTTTGAATTTTCTCCTCCCTGCGGCGCATCTAGAGGAAACCAAATCTTTTCTCCATCATCGCCGAAAGGGCGATCGTTTATGGCAGGTTCATTCATATCATTCCAAATTCCTGCCACACCGATATCAGTTAGGCTTTTGTGTAAATCAGCCCACCAGTTACTCACATCAGGACGTAAAAAATCAGGAAAAACAGCTTTCTCAGGCCAAACATAGCCGTGAAACAACGTACCATCAGCTTTACGCACAAAATAGTCGTTTTCTATTCCTTCGTCAAAAACATGATAATTACCTTCTGGTTCATATTTCACACCAGGATCGATAATTGTGACTGTTTTGAAACCATCTTCTGCTAAATCACTGATGAGTTTTGCCGCATTTGCGAAGCGTTGAGGACTCCAAGTAAACACTCGATAGCCCCGCATATAGTCAATATCCAAGTGAATAACATCGCAGGGAATGCGGCGTTGACGAAATTCCTTTGCTAGTTCTCGCACAACGTTTTCTGATTCGTAACTCCAACGGCATTGATGATAACCTAGCGCCCATTTCGGCGGTAATGGCATTCTCCCAGTTAGTTGAGTGTAAGTCTCTAGGATTTGGGCTGGTTCGGGGCCGTAAATAATGTAATAATCCAATTCACCGCCACGAGTTTCCATCTTCCAAATACCTGGTTGTTCAGCGCCGATATCGAACTGACTCCAAAAAGTAGTGTTGAAAAAGATGCCATAGCTTACTTGCGGACGCAAAGCCATAAAAAATGGAATTGCCTGGTACATTTCATCAGTCAGCGAATCATAATCTAAGGCATCCGTTGTCCAGTTAGTTTTTACTTCGCTGAGTTTATCCAGAAAGCCTGTACGTTCGCCAAAGCCATAGAAATGTTCGTCGGCTGCAATTTCCTTCCACCCTGCAACTGCACCCATCCGCCAACCCATTCCCATATCTGCATCTTGGGCGAAGGGACGATTAGCTTTGTCAAAACAGGCGATGCGACACTTTTCCCGCTGAACGCACACACGAATCTGTGCTGTTTCAATTTCGATTGTTGCTTCAGTTTCGCGCACTGCAAAAGGTGTTATTGCCCATTCTGCATCATCTGGCGTCACTGCCCAAGAGCGGCGGGGCATAAATTCCCCATTTGGTGCAAAACGCACGCGGATTAAATTCGGAGTAAGTACGCTGATGGTCAGGCGTGAGTCGCCACAGTCAAAATTAACAATATTATTTTCCCAGGTTACAGCTTTTACATTGCTAACAGTTGTCCAAGCTTGGTTTGTGGTGGGTAATTTTCCGAAATATTGCGGCATATCAGTTATTTAGCAGGTAAACACTTATCCGCATTCATGATTACAGAGATACTCACCCTCAAACTCTTTCTTTCGCTAGAAGTTGCTGAAAGATGAGCAGATATTTTTTATCAAAATTGTTTTTATAATGTACAAACTTGTGCATTGGTTTTTCAATCCGCGATAAATATCAAAGTTAAAATTGCATAATTTAAACAATTTTCTGGAATAGGCTAATGTATTAATGTAGATTATTTACTGTAGTACATAAGGAGGACGAACTATGACTGAATTACTAGCAGTCCGGGTTACTTTGACCATCTCAACTCAAAGAACGCAAGGCGCAGAGATTCTGTTCAGTCCTCTTTTCTACAGGAATGAAAACTAGAATTCACAGACATTCTGGTGCGGGGAGAACTCCCTGCATAGAAGTGTCTTCCTCTGTGGAACCTTGTGCAAAACAAGTAGCACACATCGAGGAAACATCAATGAATTTGGATTATTTAGGCTGGAGTAACTTTTTTGCTCGCAGTTTTGAACCCTATCGCTTACAAGGATTTAGCGTTGCTAGGGTTGCCATTGAATATAGAAATACTTACACCCTCTATAGCGAACAAGGGGAACTTTCAGCAGAAGTTTCAGGTAAATTGCGGCATCGTGCTTCTCAACCACAAGATTTTCCCGCCGTTGGAGATTGGGTTGCGATCAATGTTAGAGAATCTGAAGGACGAGCCACTATCAACGAGATTTTACCCAGGAAAAGCAAATTTTCTCGCAAGACGGTGGGCAGTAAAACAGAAGAACAAATTGTTGCAGCGAATATTGATACAGTCTTCTTAGTCTCAGGATTAGATGGCGATTTTAACCCAAGAAGAGTTGAGCGTTATCTGATTCTGGCTTGGGAAAGTGGTGCAAATCCGGTAATTGTGTTAAATAAAGCAGATTTGTGCAATTCTCTGGAAGAGTATTTAACCCAAGTAGAAGCAGTTGCTTTGGGTGTACCAATTGTAGTTTTAAGTGCCACCAATCATCAAGGATTGGATGCCTTAAAACCTTACTTGCAACCAGGACAGACAGTTGCTTTGTTGGGGTCTTCTGGTGTTGGTAAATCCACCATCAGCAACCAACTGCAAGGTGCATCTGTGCAAGTTGTGCAACCAGTACGGCAAGGTGATGACCGAGGTAGACACACAACAACTAATCGTGAGTTGATTTTGCTCTCTACTGGCGGATTAATTATTGATACTCCAGGAATGCGGGAAATTCAAATTTGGGCAGGTGATGAAGGTTTGCAAGAAACTTTTGCAGACATCGAAACTTTAGCGCAAGAATGCCATTTCCGAAATTGTCAGCATAATAACGAACCGGGTTGTGTCGTGCAGCAGGCTTTGGCTGAGGGAGAACTTGATTATTCTAGATTTCTTAGCTACCAAAAGTTACAAAAAGAACTCGACTACCTTAACCGCAAACAAGACCAAAGGGCGCAATTAGCTGAGAAAGAACGATGGAAAAAGATTCATAAATCCATGCGAAATCATCACAAACGCTAGTAGTCTGCCAACCCAAAAATGCGCTTGTGAGGACTGGGGAAAGGGGAAAGGGACTCATGGTAAGGGATTTAAACCCTTTCCCCCTGCCCCTTATCCCCAAAGGGGGCCCCACCTTCCCCCTTCCCCTTTTCTTTGCCAAGTTCCCTTGGCAGACTACTAGAGGCAGGGAACCAGTCATACCTTACCTTGCCTACTATACGGCTTAACTTAGTGCCAGTTTAACGACCGGTCATTTGTTCCAACTTTTCGGGATACCGAGCGCCTTGCACCGCAATTTTGGAGGCGGCGTCATCGATGTCACGCAGATCGTCGGGTGTGAGTTCAACTGAGACTGCCCCGATGTTTTCGTCCAAGCGATGCAGCTTTGTGGTGCCTGGAATCGGAACAATCCACGGCTTCTGGGCCAGCAGCCAGGCGATCGCAATTTGAGCAGGTGTCGCCTGCTTCCGTTCGGCGATGCTGCCGAGCAGATCGATCAGGGCTTGATTCACTTTCAGAGCCTCCTTAGTGAAGCGAGGCAGGGTGCTGCGGAAGTCGGAGCTGTCAAAAGTCGTGCTTTCGTCGATCTTGCCCGTGAGAAAGCCCTTGCCCAAAGGGCTGTAGGGGACAAAGCCGATGCCAAGTTCCTCCAGGGTCGGTATCACTTCCGCTTCAGGCTTTCTCCACCACAGTGAGTACTCGCTCTGGAGAGCCGTGACTGGCTGAACGGCGTGGGCGCGACGAATCGTTTGCACTCCTGCTTCTGAGAGTCCAAAGTGCTTCACTTTACCTGACTGAATCAGTTCTTTCACCGCTCCTGCCACGTCTTCGATCGGCACGTTCGGGTCAACTCGGTGCTGATAAAGGAGGTCGATCGCCTCGACCTTGAGTCGCTTGAGTGAACCCTCCACGACTTCCTTAATATGCTCCGGTCGGCTATTCAATCCGGGTGAACCCTTCATGCCACGGGGATCGGAATTCGGACTGATGTCGAACCCGAATTTGGTGGCGATCGCCACTCGATCGCGGAAGGGAGCGAGGGCTTCGCCCACCAGTTCTTCGTTTAGGAACGGGCCGTAGACCTCGGCGGTGTCAAAGAATGTAATGCCGCGATCGATAGCGGCCCCCAGAAGAGCGATCATCTCTTGTGTGTCTTTGGGTGGGCCATAAGAAAAGCTCATTCCCATACAGCCCAGCCCGATCGCCGAGACTTCCAGATTACTGTTTCCAAGTTTGCGCTTTTGCATTTTTTGAACTCCTGTCTTTGATTTAAAGGTGAATTAAAGGTCGGAACTGTCCTACTTCAAGATCGGGTCTGGTATTGTTCATCGCTGATTTAGTCCACAGTCTTGATCGATCTGTTGCTGAATGGCGATGTGCATCATGTCCGTAGATTTGATGATGATGCTTCTTGCGCGATCGCTAGAACGAACCATCTGTTGATTTCGATAGCTCTTCATGGGCGCGCGTCGCCTGCAACCGTTCCTCGACAGCCGGCGCGATCATCGCAAGGGCATCACTTCCGGCAACGAACAACTTCGGCGGATTCTCCATCCCGGCGATTTTGACCAGAGCATCGCCCAACTTTGCTGGATCACCCTGCTGCGTGCCGTTGTAGACCGACCAAGTGTCTTGAACGTTGCCCTCGGCGGCATAGTCTTCGATGGCGTTGCTAGGCCATCTGACATTCCGGTCGTCCAGAAGGTCTGTGCGGAAGAAGCCCGGTTCGACGAGCGCGATCTTGATGCCGAACCCCTCCACCTCGGCTGCGACCGACAGCGAGATACCCTCGACCGCGAACTTCGATGCGGCGTAGGCAGCACAGTGCTTAAACCCGACAACGCCAGCAACGGAGCTAATGTTAATGATGTGACCTGACTGCTGCTGACGCATAACTGGCAGCACAGCACGCATGACGTATACCACACCATAGAAGTTTGTCGCGAACTGGCGTTCGATCTCGGTCGTGGTCATCTCTTCAAAATTACCAAGCAGGCTGTAGCCCGCATTGTTAACCAAAACGTCGATGCGATCAAACCGATTCACCGCCTCCTCGACGGCTGTTTTCGCCTCTACCTCGTCGGAAACGTCCAACTGGACAAATGCAAGATTCTCGCTTGCAACATCGCGCAAGGCATTACGCACTTTGTCGAGGTTTCGGCCAGTCGCAACTACACGGTCACCGGACTGCAATGCCGCCTTCGCGGTTCCGGCTCCAATGCCGCTGCCAGCGCCTGTGATAAACCAAACTTTGCTCATGATTATTCTCCTTATTATTCAGTTCTTAATCAGGCCTTGTTCGTCGCTGACCTGTTCCATCCACTCGACGGTATTGCCGCAGCAGTCGTTGCCTAACCACCAGCACTATCCTTACCAAGGCTGCGTGGTTGGGCCAATCGTAAATTCGTTCACGTTTGTATCTTCTGGCTGGTCAATAGCAAATGCCACAACATTGGCTACTCGATCCGGTGAGATACCATACTGCTCATACAACTGAGTCATTTTTTCAGCCATATCTTGGCTGGTAATCTGATTTAACAACTCAGTGTTAATTGCCGCAGGATAAATTGTCGCAGTACGAATGTTAGTCCCCTCTTGAGCAGACTCCATGCGTAGAACTTCCATAAAATCGCGCACGAACCATTTTGTCCCACCATACACTGCACCACCTGGATAAGCTTTTAATCCAGCAACCGATGAAGTTGCGATCGCATGCCCAGACTTTTGGCTAATAAACGTTGGCAACACAGCAGCGATACCATTTAGTACACCCTTGATATTGATATCAACTGTTTGATTCCATTCATCAGTTTTCAATGCAGAAAGTGGAGAATTTGGCATTATGCCAGCGTTCAAGAAAATAACATCGACGCCTCCAAATCTTTCCTTGGCAAGCTTGACGATTTCAGCATTATCAGATGGGTTAACCACATCCATCACTTGATAGACTGCTTGTCCGCCATCTGTTTGAATTTCATCAACCAGTTTTCTCAATTGGCGATCGCGTCGCGCGCCCAATACGACTTTAGCGCCTTTGCTTGCAAGCAATTTTGCAGTTGCTTCACCAATCCCTGATGAGGCGCCGGTAAGAATCACAACTTTGTCTTTAATCATCTGATTCCTCTTTTTGTTGAGTAACTATTGAGTTTCGCTTTCTTCGGATTTGCTAATCAGTGGCTAAGGGCACGCCGACGGTTCGATGTGGCATCAGCAAAAACTTTTCTGGTAATACCGCAAAGTCGGCAGTTGGCGACGAACAATCACTGCACTGTTTGACCGCCATCGACGACCAAGGCGTGTCCGATGATAAAGGCCGCCGCGTCTGAACACAGCCAGACAACGGCATTGGCAATCTCTTCGGGCTGGCCCATCCGTCCGACCGGCTCCTCCGAGATTACCTGCTTGCGTCCTTCAGCAGTGCCGCCAGTGAAGCGATCCATCATCGGTGTTTCAATGTAACCAGGGGCAACGGCGTTGACGCGGATGTTCTGCGAGGCATAATCGAGAGCCGCCGACTTGGTGAGTCCGATTACGCCGTGTTTTGCGGCGGTGTATGCGGCTCCGCCCTTGATGCCTATGACCCCAGCACCCGATGATGTGTTCACGATCGCGCCGCCGCCTTGCTTGAGTAGCAGCGGAATTTCATACTTCATGCACAGAAAAACGCCGCGCAGATCGATGTTTACGATCCGATCCCACTCTGACTCTTCGATTTGGGCTGTTGCTGCCTTTTTCTGCTCCACACCGGCGTTGTTGAAGGCAAAGTCCAAGCGCCCGAAGGTCTCAATGGTCTTGGAAAGAGCCGCCTTCACGTCCTCCGTTCGCGTCACATCGCACTTGACGGCGATCGCTCGTTTGCCGAGTTCTTCGATCGTGCGTGCCGTTTCTTGATTGCCCTGTTCTGAAACGTCGGCGACCACTACATTAGCGCCCTCACGGGCAAATGCCAGTGCCGTAGCTCGACCAATGCCGTTCGCTGCTCCAGTCACAAACGCAACTTTTCCTGTGTACTTTCCATTCTCGTTCGTTGTCATGATTTTTTTCCTTTAATTCTTTACTTAACAAGCCTGTCGCCCCTTTTATTACGATTGAACAAGCTCGATTGTCACTTCTACAGAGCCAGGCACATTAAATGCCTCGATGCCACCATCTATTTTTCCGAGGATAACGAGTCCGTTTGCGTATCCAGAATCTCTATAAAACATCGCCAAATTCCCCCAAGGAGCGTAATAAGCAATATCTCCAACAGCAGGATCGCTGCCTGGGGGTGCATCTTCTGTAGATAATCTTTTTGGCAGATCGCTGATTTTTTCGGTTGTCGCGTAATCTTCTAACGTCAGCGTTAATGGCAGCAGGGAAATAAAATCCTGAGTGGTTTTGCTGTCGATTAAAGTGGCTGTAACAACTTTGTCTTTGACCTTGATGTTTATCTTCATACTGTCTGCCTGCTTGGTTGATATTTCAGTCGGCATCTTCAACGATGCACTGCTAGTTATACTGTTGTCGGCACGGCAGGCTGAGTAACTCAGGGACATCACTAGGGCGAGAACCAAAATCAGCATTCTCTGCTGGCAGTTTTTCCCCTTGATGAAAAACCATCTCAACAGCACTAAGATATTCCTCCATACTGCTCGTCGCTGACATGCTCCATCCAGTCCACAGGCTTACCATCGAGCCATTCCTGAATAGCGATGTGCGTCATCGCCGTGGTTGCTGTAGCACCGTGCCAATGCTTCTCACCCGGTGAGATCCAGATTGCGTCACCCGGTCGAATTTCCTCGATCGCGCCACCCCAGCGCTGTACAAGACCACAGCCAGCCGTCACGATCAAGGTTTGTCCCAATGGGTGCGTGTGCCATGCTGTCCGAGCGCTAGGCTCAAATGTGACACTGGCTCCAGACGTGCGTGCTGGATCGTGCGCCTCGAATAGGGGATCAATGCGGACAGTGCCGGTAAAATAATCAGCCGGCCCTTTGGCAGAAGGCTGTGAGCCACTTCTTTTGATGTCCATTTTCTTAATTCCTTCACTTGATGTAATTTTTGTGGCTAGGAGGCAAGCCTCTTACCCAATCAAAACTGAGTTTTTTATTAAATAAAAATCCAGAATGCTTATAAGAAGCCGAAATCATTTTTCATTGCTTTAGCTTCATTCTATGAATCTTGAAGAACAAGTAATAGGACGATCGTCTAAGATCGTTGTACAATTCTGCAAACTTAAAAATGAACGCTGCCAAAACGAGTGAAAAGCCCGATCGCGATTTAATGAACGACTTGCAGGCAAAGCGTGAGGCAGACAGAGCGCAAGCCAATAGAGACGAACTGAAAGAGCGGATTGCACACGCGATTGGTCATGATGGGACGATTGAGCCGCTCAAAGGTTTGCACTTCAACCGCGCCTCTTCGCCTTCGGAATGCGTTCATAGTGTCTCTATCCCTGCGTTTTGTGCGATCGCTCAGGGCAGCAAAGAAGTTCTTTTGGGTAGCGATCGCTATCAGTACGACCCAATGCATTATCTGCTTGCTACGGTCGAACTGCCAATTATCAGCCAAATTCTGGAAGCCTCCAAGGCGCAACCGTTCTTTAGCCTTCGCCTCGATCTTGACCCCACTCTTGTTGGCTCAGTGATGGTCGAAGCAGGGCATCCCTCATCGCGCAGCCGTGCTGATGTGAAAGCGATTGATGTAAGTCCGTTGAATGCAAATCTGTTGGACGCTGTAGTGCGGCTCGTCAGGCTTTTAGATTCCCCTGCTGAAGCTCATGTTCTCGCACCACTGATTAAACGGGAAATCATTTACCGACTCTTGATGGGAGAGCAAGGTAATCGGCTCCGTCATATTGCAGTTCTGGGTGGCTACACCTACCACATCGCCAGAGCCGTCGAGCGACTTCGTAAAGATTTTAACGAACCGATCAAGATTGAAAGCATTGCACGAGAACTGGGAATGAGTGTATCGGGCTTCCACCATCACTTTAAATCTGTCACTGCCATGAGTCCCTTGCAGTACCAAAAGCAACTGCGGCTCCAGGAGGCTCGCCGTCTGATGCTGGGGGAAAAGCTTGATGCTACCAGTGCTGCCTACCGCGTGGGTTATGACGATGCCTCGCATTTTAACCGGGAGTACAAGCGGCTGTTTGGTGCGCCACCGATGCGCGATGTGGAGCGGCTGCGAGAAGCTACTAGGGAGACTACTAGTTCAATATGATGACAAAATTTTTGACTGCAAAAATAAGAATTTATGTTTTCTTTTTCAAACATTAGTTTTAAATACTTTTATCAAATTTCCAAAAGTATCTAACTGCACATATTGGCTAGGATAAATAATTTCATTAACTAGTTAATAACGAGGGTGTAACCTATGACTATTAAAGGTTATAAGAATAATCTTATATTAAATAGATAAATAATTTTAGATTCGGCAAATTAATTAGTGGGATGTATGTTATGGTTTTTATAGGAATCAAACAAGTGAAAACACAAAAAGACTTCAAGACAAGTTTGAGGCAAACTCAAGAAAGTTTTTTTGCTCTGGTAAGTCCCCTTCAATTCGCTACATCTTTTTTTAACGAAAATCTAAAACTAGATTGAGTAGGATAGTAGCCTTTGTAACAACTTGAAGTCAATCAAAATTTATCTGGGTACGAGCCAATAAGAGTTGGCTAACCTAGCTAGAGCATTACCCGCCAAGGCAATTACTCTTGGAGTCTGGGAAGAAAGACTCTTAGTACAGCCTGACAATTCAATAGAAATACAGAATATTTACTAACTTCGTCTTGCGGAAGTAAACGTTTTCAACCGCAAACTAAGTTGAAGCAGTTGCTGACTTTTGGAACGAAAACTTCAAGCAGAATGGTGTCTTTCCATAATTTCTAGGAATTTAGCCATCTGTCAAAAATCACCAAGATATTATCTAAGCCGAAGTATCAGATGTTGTCTGTGCAGATATTATATTACTGCACTGCTAGCTACCACTTTTAGGCTGGAATTTATCTTGCTGCATCAATCACGAAACGAGAAGCACTATAGATTTTCTTGGTTACTTGACATCAGCAAAATCAGACAAGTTGTAGCAACCATTTAAGAGTGGATTGCAATTTGGTTGGTTGTGTGGTTCAAGGAATAAATCTGCGTTCATTTGAATTCCTACTGCAACCACTCTTGAGGCTTGAGCAACCATTTGGGATTCGTTGCAACAACTGATAATGCTGAAGTCATAGTTTCAAAGGCTTTGTTATTAAGAGATTAGATTTATCTATCTCTTAAGCCATCGCTTCGTGGGTAAATATGTTCTGATTTTAACTGCTTTTGCCAGGATGCGATGTCTAGCGACAAGTCGCTACGCGTCTACGCCAATAGGCTCTACTTCCCTACGACGCCAAGGGTAAACAACTACATCAAGCTTACGACTCATCAATTAAATCATTGTAGGAAACACAACCATGACTGACGAAAAGATTAGACAAATAGCTTTCTATGGTAAAGGCGGTATTGGGAAATCTACTACTTCTCAAAATACCTTAGCAGCAATGGCTGAAATGGGTCAACGCATTCTAATTGTTGGTTGCGACCCTAAAGCTGACTCTACCCGTTTGATGCTACACAGTAAAGCTCAAACAAGTGTTCTGCAATTGGCTGCTGAACGCGGTGCTGTAGAAGATATTGAACTCGAAGAAGTAATGCTTACTGGTTTCCGCGATGTACGTTGTGTGGAGTCTGGTGGGCCTGAACCTGGTGTGGGTTGCGCTGGTCGTGGTATTATTACCGCTATCAACTTCTTGGAAGAAAACGGTGCTTACAAAGATGTTGATTTTGTAAGTTACGACGTTTTGGGTGACGTTGTGTGCGGTGGTTTCGCTATGCCTATCCGTGAAGGTAAGGCACAAGAAATCTACATCGTTACCTCTGGTGAAATGATGGCGATGTATGCAGCTAACAACATTGCTCGTGGTGTTCTCAAGTATGCTCACACAGGCGGCGTACGCTTGGGTGGTTTGATTTGTAACAGCCGTAACGTTGACCGGGAAATCGATTTAATCGAAACCTTGGCAAAACGTTTGAACACCCAAATGATTCACTACGTACCTCGTGACAACATTGTTCAACACGCAGAATTGCGCCGGATGACTGTTAACGAGTACGCGCCTGATAGCAATCAAAGTAACGAATATCGGATACTAGCTAAAAAGATCATCGACAACGACAAACTCGCCGTCCCCACCCCCATTGAGATGGAAGAGTTAGAAGAGTTGTTGATTGAATTCGGTATTCTTGAAAGCGACGAAAATACCGCAATGCTAGTTGGTAAGTCTGCTACTGAAGCACCCGTAAAGTAGTATCAATTAAATAATGGTTTAGGGTGGGCTGTTGCCCACCTTTCCTCTAATTTTTGCATTTCTTTGTTTGAATCCTTAATAGAAATATATAGCGATCGCTCGTTCCCTGCAAGAAGCCGCTACGCATTTATATAGAAGAGATATTTCCAGATTTGAAAGCTATACATCCCTACTCCCAAGTGGAAACATCTCGCAGCAAATTAGGAATTTCTCCTTGAGATAAGGGAAACTCTAGTAAAGTTTCTCTAATACCCAAATATCCCGATTCAGCAAACGATAAAAGCATTCGTGAAAGCGCTAGCCAAACCTCCGGTTCGTATTCCCAATCACGATAACGTGAAGCTTGACCAGCTATTGAACGTAATGCCCAAAAATAAGAGTTTCTTACCA
Organism: Nostoc sp. DedSLP04; assembly: GCF_034530775.1. NCBI lineage: Bacteria > Bacillati > Cyanobacteriota > Cyanophyceae > Nostocales > Nostocaceae > Nostoc > Nostoc sp. DedSLP04. The sequence goes on from NZ_JAVRCL010000034.1 coordinate 48,926, forward strand.
CCGAACCACCTTTTTTAAACTCTGGCAAATCTTCGTGGTGGATAAAAAGTATTTTATTTTCAATTTTGGCTCTCATAACAATTTTAGATTTTAGATTTTAGATTTTAGATTAAAATAAATTTTAAGTAGGGCCATTATGGCTTTAGCTTAACGCACTGTGTTGTACGGTGGTGCCTTACCTTTACTACAAAAATACTGTCAAACCTAACATTCTATCCTTATAGGAAAGTGAGATTTTCCAAATCATGTGACAAGATATAAGAATGTAGAGACTTCGTAATGATAAAATCTCTACATTGAATACCTAAAAGTTGGCGTTTAAACCCAGACGAAAAGTAAATCCAGGGCTATATATGCGATTAACTCGCTCATATTGCTCATCCAGTAGATTTTCTAAGTAAACTGTTAGTCCTAAATTGCTAGTTAGAGGTATACGCCCGCTCAAATCTAAATTCACGAAAGACGGTGCAAAATCTGTAGGCTTGTCATTAGAGTTAGCAAAGATGGATCTGCGAGCGCCACTATTGTAGGTAACATACAAGTTAGCTTGCCAACCTGAATTTTCATAACCTACACCAGTTTGCAGTACAGAGTAGGGAATTAAACCTAGTTGTAAACCTTTCTCTGTCCCTGTTTTTATTTGAGCATCTGTATAAGTATAGTTGAGGAAAGTTGACCAGCCAGTGGCAATTTTTAATTGCAATGCAGCCTCTAAACCATTGGTATCTACTAATCCAATGTTTGCCCATTTTCCGGCAATGACTCCCAAGCGATCGCCTATACTACTACCAAAGTAAGTAAACTGTCCAATCAGATTTTGAGAAAAATTAACATCGATTCCTGCACTCCAAGTAGAGCCAGTTTCTGGTCTTAAATCAGGATTAGGTGCCCAACCATGAACTGTATCATAAACATACAACTGATCTAACCCAGGATTGCGTTGTGCCCCTGCCCAACTTCCACGCACTGCTATTAATGGTGTGACGGCGTAACGTAACCCAACACTAGGGTTGAGATAATTTCCAAATTGGCTGTCAAAGGTTTGCCTTAGCCCTAAATCTATCAGAAAGTTATCGCTAATATTCCAAGTATTGACAGCAAATAAAGCTGTATTGAACAAACTCCGATCTTCCTTTTCGTTTTCGACAATCCTAGTAGGATCTGTACTCAAAACATCACCGATTAAATCGGTGTTTTTCAAATCTAATCCCCAACGCAATTTATTATTCGCAGTAATTTTCCACTCATGATCGACTCTGGCTGTGAGTTGTTGTGTATCTAAAGACCCTCTACGATAAAATGATACTCCTGTAGGGCCATAGGTGCTAAAATAATCTTGGTTATAACCAATTGAGGTTGTAAGATTAGAGCTTTCCCCATTACCTAGTCGAGTTTTCCAAGATAAGCCAATATTTAAACCATCGTGGTCTAATCTATCTCTTTGGAGAGGAAACCCAAAATAAATTAAGCCACGACGACTGCTGAGTGCAGTAACATCTAAATTCAAAGAATTTTTTTGATTTAAATCTACTCCAATGCTACCAAAATAGGTACTTGTAGCTGTGTCTGCATTTGATAAAAATCCCTGTTCGTCACGATTTGCTGCACCTACAGGAACGCGGTAACGGTTATCTGTAAAGAATCTTTCAAAGCTAAAGTTGTATTTGACTTTATCGGATGAACCACCATAAGTCACTTGTTGATTATTTAAACTCAATGAGCCAAATTCTGCACTAGCGCTCAATTTAGGTTTGCCATAACCTTCCTTGGTGATAATATTCACAACTCCTCCAAAGGCTGAGGAACCAAATAAAGCGGAGGCTGTGCCGCTATATAATTCGACTCGTTCAATCGCCTCTACAGGAATGCTATTTAAATCAGTTCCACCATGATAAATGTTCACATTAGTGTTAATTTGTCTACCATTAATCAAAAATACAGATTGATTAATTGAGGCTCCCCGATAGTATGTACCTGTGTGAATATCTGCACCATGACCGACATCATTGATTGCAAAACCAGGCATTCTTTTCAAAATATCGGCTAAACTTGCAGCACCCTGCTTCTTAATTTCTTCTCGATCGATTACGTAAGTTGGAGTAGATTGGGGTAGGTTGTCTGGTTCTGCGATCGCTTCTATCGAAATGTCTGCATCATCGCTCGGAGTTTGCTCTGTTTCTGGCTGAGTTTCTTCTGAATTAACTTCAATCGGTACAGATTGTTGAGATAATAATTCGGCATTAGTGGCGGGTAGCTCAATTTCACTCAAACTCGGAATATCTGAAATAACTTCGGTTGATTTATTAGTATTTCTCTGCTCAATTTCACTCTCAACAGCATAACTAGGAGATGCTATCAGTAAAGGTAAAGCAACTGTTAGCAACAAAAAATCCTTTTTCACGTTCTCTTTCACACCAAGTAAAAACAGTCACTACGTAGCATTGTTGCTGTAATAGTAAAATCGTGTCAAAAGACACGCTGTCATATTTCTACAGACCGGATGAGACTATTTGTCAATTTACTATGTGTTCAACTCTAGAGCGATCGCATTTAAAGAAGGTAGAACGGGATTTGACCTAGATGATTTGGAGCCATGTAAAGAGCCGTACCTTGCAGGAAACTGTGGCAACAGTGAGGGTTTAAAACCCTTGCTCTTTACCGTTAGCGCATCCTAACGCAGGCATCGCTTTACTGAAGCAGATTGCGCGGCGTGTCGCAAACAGCGCAGTTTTCCTTCAGTCTGTTGCCCTCTACATTAATTTTTCCCACTTAAGGAATAGAGATTTTATTACTAATGATAGAGTCAATAATATTATTTTGAAGTTAAATTTGAGTGTTATTGACTTCTAAAGAATTATTAGTAACTCTTAGATTTTAACTAATTATTCAAAAAAGTTGAAGTCAATAATATTTGCCGAAAAACTAATATTCAAGATTTATTTATGTATGTAGCTTTATGGCCGGGAAATGTATATCCTTTAGGTGCAACTTGGGATGGTAAAGGAACAAACTTTGCTTTATTTTCGGAAAATGCAACAGGGGTAGAGCTTTGTTTATTTGATAACGATGACGAAGAAATCCGCTTGCCTTTGACAGAAAAAAATAATTTTGTTTGGCATGGTTACTTACCAGGAGTTGGCCCAGGTCAAAAGTATGGGTTTAGAGTGCATGGGATGTGGGCACCGGAAGTTGGTCATCGATTCAATCCAAACAAACTATTAATTGACCCCTACGCTAAGGCAATTGACGGTGAGTTTAGTAACGATCCAGCTGTCTTTGGCTACTCTCTAGACGCTGAGGAAAAAGACTTAGTTTTTTCTGAACTAGATGATGCCAAAATAATGCCCAAGTGTGTTGTGGTGGATCAATCTTTTGATTGGGAAGGCGATAAACTGCTTGCTACACCTTGGTATAGAACTGTTATTTATGAAACTCACGTCAAAGGTTTTACTAAACTACACCCAGCTATTCCAGAAGAGTTGCGCGGCACCTATGCCGGATTGGCACATCCTGCTGCAATTCAACACTTACTGCAATTAGGAATTACAGCAGTAGAGTTGATGCCAGTACATCATTTTTTATCTCATCCGGGACATTTAGAAGGAAAAGGATTAAGCAATTACTGGGGCTACGATTCCATCAACTATTTTGCTCCCTATTCTAGTTACAGTGCTAGTGGGACAGCGGGAGAACAAGTCGCTGAATTCAAGCAAATGGTCAAGGCACTACATTTTGCCGGAATTGAAGTGATCTTAGATGTAGTCTACAACCACACTGGCGAAGGAAATCATTTCGGACCAACGCTGTCTTTGCGAGGTATTGATAATTCTGTATATTACCGTTTGGTAAAAGACGATCCTCGCTACTACATGGATTTTACAGGCTGCGGTAACTCTCTGAATGTGCGTCATGCTCAAGTTCTGAAGTTAATCATGGATAGCCTGCGCTATTGGGTAACAGAAATGCATGTAGATGGCTTCCGCTTTGATTTGGCCTCGGCGCTGGCGCGGGAACTATATGAAGTAGATAATCTATCAGCTTTCTTTGATATTATTCATCAAGACCCAATCTTGGCAGATGTGAAGCTGATTGCTGAACCTTGGGACTTAGGAGAAGGCGGCTATCAAGTCGGGAACTTTCCACTGCGTTGGTCTGAGTGGAATGGTAGATATCGGGATACAGTCAGAGATTTTTGGCGTGGTGTAGATGATAGTTTAGGACAATTTGCCTACTGTTTTACCGGTAGCCCCGATCTATATCAAACAAACGGGCGCAACCCAAATGCAAGTATTAATTTCATAACTGCTCATGATGGTTTTACGTTAAATGATTTGGTTAGCTACAACGAAAAGCATAACGAGGCAAACGGGGAAGACAGTAGAGATGGTGAAAGCCATAACAGATCCTGGAATTGTGGTGCAGAAGGCGAAACCGACGATCCAGAAGTAATGCGTTTGCGCGAACGGCAACGACGAAACTTTTTAGCAACCCTAATGCTATCTCAAGGTGTCCCAATGCTATTAGAGGGGGATGAAATTGGCTGTAGTCAAAAGGGAAATAATAATGTCTACTGCCAAGACAATGAGATTTCTTGGCGGCATTGGGATTTGCACAAAGCGAACTCGGATTTATTAGACTTTACACGCGAACTAATTAATTTTCGCCATCAGCATCCAGTATTCCGACGACGTAAGTGGTTTCAAGGCCGTCCCATTCACGGTTTAGGTATCAATGATATTGCTTGGTTTAATTCTGATGGCAGTGAAATGACTGAGCAGCAGTGGCTAGTTAGTTATGCCAAAGTAATGGAGATTTTTTTGAATGGGCAGGGAATTGCTACTCCAGGCGATCGTGGTGAGCGGATTATTGATGAAAGTTTTCTGATATTTTTTAACGCTCACTACGAGTTAATTGAGTTTGCTTTACCCGATGACTTTAAAGAAAAGGTATGGGAGATAGTAATTGACACTAATGAACCTCGCTTTTTAGATCGGGGAAAATTAGTTTCCGGCTCTCAAACTGTACCAGTTTCAGATCGCTCTCTGATGGTGTTACGCCTTATTAGTTAGCAGTATGAGGAGAAAAAATACTCAATTTTATAGAAAGAAAAATATATTTTTCTTTCTATAAAGTTGCTAGAATGCCTCAATAATTTTTACTCGTAACTCTAATTAGAAAACGCAGAGCTTCATTTACTGCTTCCGAATTAGGAAACATTTCTGCAACATCAGGTTCTAAAAAAACTGTCAATTTTTCAATATTATTAAATTTATATTCACCTTTGATCGTATTAATGTCTACCAAACCCTGATTTGATTGAGGTTTATTCTGAATTGTGATTGTTTGGGAAGATGCAGCATTTAATTTATTAGCTAGTGATTCCCAACTAGTAACTTTCAGATTAAAGTGAGCCTTTGCATCCCGTAATGTTTTAAACTGTTGCTTCAGAAGATCAATAGTGTAAATATGCTTTTGATATACCTGTTTCTCTACATTTAGGTCTGACTCAACCATATCAACTACTTCATTAATAAGTCGGTCATGATTTTCGGCAATTTGAGCAGCAGCGCCTAAAATTCGAGAAGTTGCTGTTATCTGTACATCAGTCTCTTGTTTCAGGCGATCGGCAATACTGCGAATTTGATCTCCCAGCCTCGCTTTACCTTGTTTTTGCGTGGTTGGTAGTGATTTTTTGTTCATAGATATGCTTGTTTATTCAGAAAGTATGTCTTTAATTGCCAGCCAGATGCGTTTAAATTTTTGTACTAAATTCATAGGATTGTTAGTTGTTTCTTCTTCCACCGAATCAACTAGAGATTGAATTCTATCCATACGCTCTGCGACAACATAAAGATTATTTACTGCTTCATCCTTACTTGCTAAAGAGTCACGCAGTAGCACAACCATCTGGGCAATTTCTCGTTTTAGTTTTTCATTCTCGGCTTTCCGGCGAGTTTCCCATCCCTTAATGCTAGCTTTGGAACGACGCTCATGCTTGAGTTCTGACTTCGCCTCATTGTATAAAGTTAAATACATTTCTCGTTCAGAGTTTACTGACTCATATTTGGTAAGCAATTCAGTTGCTCTAGCTTTTTCTTCATTGTAAAGGCAAAGTATATGTTGATGACTTTGTTGTTCATCAACATATAAATGATAATTTTGAGTGACTTGTTCTTTTAGCTCATTAGCTTCGAGTTGGCAAGTTTGGATCTCTCGCTGATGAACATGAACTAGCTGTGATATTTTCGCTTTTTCTTCGTTGTAGAGGTAGAGCGTCTTTTGATGATTTTTTTGCTCATCAATATAGAAGCGATAGTTTTGAGTAACTTGCTCTTTTAGCTCATTAGCCTCGATTTGGTAAGTTTGAATCTTTTGCTGAACATGAACCAGTTGTGATGCAGCTTCCTTTACACGTTGTTCTGCTTCATCGCGTTGAGATGTAGCTTCCTCATTTTCTTTTGCACGTTGTTGCCATTCATCGCGTTGAGATGTAGCTTCCTCTAGATTGGCGCGAACAGTCATCAATGACTGTTTAAGTTCATGATAAGAAACTGGTTCTTTTTGTCGTGAGCGAGGATTATTAACAGCGTTGATATAATCACGACCTCTGCGATTTGTGCTTTTCATTATAATAATTTAAGTTCTTATCTGAGCATTTTTGATATTTAAGTATATTGAGTTTAGCCGAGATGAACTTATTGAAGTGTGATCTCAGTTCTACTGGTAATATGATCTGACTCTCGATTGAGATATGTTTTATTATGTCTCAGACGCTTAAATTTCCAGACGTGCGATCTTCAAGGGCTAGAGATATTGGTCTTCATAAGCAAGCTAGGTTCCAAAAGGCCAAAGGTAATAAACCTCAAAGCCTCTTCCCTTATAGCAATTACAATTACGTTAGCATTGATAAAACTGGACACTTCGCAAACACAATAGAATGATTCAAACCTTACGTAAACTAGTTACATTCGATGAATTCGTTGCTAAATATCCAGACAACACAGGAAAACATTATGAATTGCATGATGGAGCAATAGTCGAGATGCCACAACCCACAGGCGAACACGAACAGATTATTGTATTTTTAGTTCAAAAATTTATTCTAGAATATAGTCGCATCAGCCTACCTTATGGCATCCCGAAAACAGTATTAGTGAAACCGCCTGAAAATGAATCGGCTTACTCACCAGATGTGTTGATATTAAATCTCCCTAATTTGGTAAATGAACCTTTGTGGAAAAAAGAATCTACTGTAAGCCTTGCGGAATCAATACCTTTAGTAGTTGAGGTAGTGAGTAGCAATTGGCGTGATGATTATTTAAAAAAAGCTGCTGATTATGAGGCTGTAGGCATCTCGGAATACTGGATTGTAGACTATGCTGCTTTAGGCGGTAGGCGATTTATTGGCAACCCCAAACAACCAACAGTCTCGCTTTTCACTTTAATTGAGGGAGAATATCAAGTCAGCCAGTTTCAAGGTAGCGATCGCATTATCTCACCTCTTTTCCCAGAATTAAATTTAACCACCGAACAAATTTTTCAAGCTGGTGGATACCCTGTATAGCGCTGACAGTATTACAAAAGAGCGATTTCTGTTACAGACGAAATTTGTTGTCGCAGATTCTTCAGTAAATCTAAAGTTTTTTCGTAGGCAACTCTCTTTCCTTGGTTTTCAAAGTACTCGGATGCTTTTTGTAAATCAGATATAGCTCCTAAATGATATCCTAAGCGATACTGAGCTACTCCCCGATTAACATAAGCTTGACCATTACTGGGATTAAGTCTGATGACTTGCGAAAAATCACGCACTGCACCCAAGTCATCTCCATTTCGGCCGCACACACAAGCCCGGTTAAAGTATGCTCTATAATCGTTAGCATTGAGGCGAATTGCTAGATTAAAGTCGAGCATCGCAGCTTGGATATCTTGCAAGACAAAATGCGCTAAACCTCGGTCATTATAGATATCTGCAAGCAGTAAGCTGCTGATTCGAGGAATTTGAGTTAGGGCTAAATTAAAGTCAAGAATTGCCTCTGAGTCTTTCCCATCACCAGCACGGGCTAGCGCTCGGTTGTAATAGGCTCGAAAATCGGATGGTTTAAGTGTAACGGCTCGGTTATGATCGACAATGGCAGCTGGATAATCCCCTTGTCTGTAGTGTGCTACTCCCCGGTTCAGATAAGCCTCGAAGTTATCCGGTGCAAAATTTATCGCTTGAGTACAATCTGCGATCGCTTGATGGTAATCTTGTAATTGCAGATAAGCAAGACAGCGATCGCTATAAACGACAGCCAAATCTTTCTTAAGTTCAATCGCCTGGTTGAAATTCTCTATTGCTTCCTGATAATCACCGCGCCGCATCTTATCTACACCCAACTCTAAGAAATCACCCGCTATTATTTGGGTAATTAAAATGGGTGAAGAATGTGCAGGTAAAGTCAAAAAAGTCAGAGGAAAAGCAATAATTATACTGAAAAATAATCGCCAGAAATTACTCATAATACCAAATGAGGATAGGTAGTATTGTTTGATATTTTTGGAACAGTCTTTTTATAAAGACTATTAATCCAAAATCCTAAATTGGTATATGCATCCTGTTTGATAATTGCGGTAACTCTAAGAGGATGTCTGAGAAGTATTAAATATTTCGTCCGATCCCCCCTAGCCCCCCTTGAAAAGTGGGGAAAACTTCTAAAAGTCCCCCTTTTTAAGGGGGATTTAGGGGGATCTACAAGTCTCGAATACAACACTAAAAAGTTTTCAGACATCCTCTAAGATTAGCGGGACAGAAAGCCCCGCCAATTGTTAATTTTTGAAGTTAAATTTTAGTCTACTTCCAACCATTATCTGCTTGTGAAAGCACATAAGCCGCTACATCTTCAATTTGGTTAGACTTCAAACGTTTGCCGAAAGCGGGCATAGCATTTTTACCTTTTGTAACCTGGGAAATAATCGCCTCTGCTGAGTACAAACCATTCTTTTGCAAAGCCTCCTTCTTCAGGTTTTTGTCAGCTTGAACCAAATTCTTTCCTCCTGCGTGACAAGAGGCACAATTGGCACTAAATACTTTAGCTCCACTAGCAGCATCTGCTGCCAATGCTGGACTACTGAAGGCAAATGTGAAGATTGCTATGCCTAACAGTATGACTGTAATCATTTTTTTCATTTCGTGTTCTCTCTGCAATAACGGCTTATTCGGTGCAATATCCTCCATAATTGTCAGTTGAGCCGCTGCCATAGTCAAATGACAAGCTGTCAAACTTAGCCCAAAAATTTTTGAAATTTTGCTTAATAAAAATTTTCAATTACGTCTGTAATTGCATCATGAAGAATTCTGCGTTGATTCCCCGTTCTATGATTAAGATATCCGTAAGCAACTGCCACTTACAATACTTTGCAGGAAGTGTTTTTAAAATTTCACCATGCAATCCTAAAGATTATAAACCTGGAGTTATTTAAGTATATTTTATAATAATGAAATGCTGAAAAAACTTATATTTTACGTATTGATATAGTAATTCAGTTTGATTACCGAATTTACTTACGTGGGCAGCAAACAGGAAATAGGAAAAAAGGCATAGCTGCGTACTGAGTCTATCAAATAGGAGTCCTAGCTCGCTAAATTATAATTATGAAAATTTAGTAAATTCTACTGATTACCATAAAACTACTGCAAGAACCCAAATTTATTTTTCGTGCAGATCCCTTAGAGGATGTTTAAAAAATCGTAAAGTATGCCAGAAATACCGCTTGCATTTTTTTTCCCATTGGCGTCAGCCTATCATCAGACAAGCAAACAGAGGTTTTTAAACCCTCATTTAACCCACATTTACTTGTATGGAATGGGGTAGAAAGGTTAAGTTTCCGAGGCTTAGAAGTTACCAAAAATACTTTTCAAACATCCTCTGAGATTAATGGGATAGATTCAACTATAGTCGGTTGATTTAGCTCGATCGGGTTTCTCAATTTTTACTAATGAATTGTGATAATTCAAGTTAATTAGGGAAAAATAAACTCAGGTTATCCAATAGCAACTTTTATGCTAGAGAATCGAGTCGATGTTCCCGGCTATCGAATTGGTGAGAGAATTTACACCAGCAGTCGCACTCTGGTTTACCGAGCTTTGCGAGAGAGCGATCAAACTGCTGTTGCGATCAAACTTCTTAAAAATTGTTATCCCAGTCTGATTGAGTTGGCTCAATTCAAAAATCAGTACACAATTACGAAAATCTTAAATGTTCCTGGGGTTGTTCGGATCTATAGCCTGGAAAATTGTCATAATCGACCCGCTCTGATCTTAGAAGACTTTGGCGGAATTTCTTTGAAGGAGTATGCTGACACTTGGAGACAGGGATTCAGAAAGGTAGCAAGTGAGGAAAATATCTCACGCTTTTGTCCTGAGTTTTTGAGCGAGTTTTTACAGATTGCGATCGCACTTGCTGATATCCTGGCCGATCTCTACCATCACCAAGTTATCCACAAGGATATCAAACCCGCCAATATCCTGATAAATCCGACTACAAAGGAGGTTAAACTCATTGACTTTAGCATTGCTTCATTGCTACCAAGAGTTAACCAACTTTCAACCAGCCCGACTGTTTTAGAAGGAACCCTCGCCTATATCTCCCCCGAACAAACCGGACGAATGAATCGGGGAATTGATTACCGCACTGACTTCTATTCTCTCGGAGTCACTTTCTATGAACTCTTAACTGGGCGATTACCATTTCAATCCGATGATTTGATGGAATTGGTGCATTGTCACATAGCGAAACAACCACCACTTTTAGGGAATAGAGAAGAGATTCCTCAAATTCTCTGTGATATCGTCATGAAACTGATGGCGAAAAATGCTGAAGACCGCTATCAGAATGCATTAGGGCTAAAGCACGATCTGCAAATTTGTTTGGAACAATTGCAGGAGAGTGGAAATATCATCCCATTTCAGCTAGGGCATAAGGACGTTTGCGATCGCTTTACAATTCCCGAAAAACTCTATGGACGGGAAGCAGAAGTGGCAATGCTACTAGCAACCTTTGAACGGGTGCGCCAGGGAACTTCTGAAATCATTCTGGTGGCGGGTTCCTCTGGTATTGGGAAAACGGCAATTGTCAACGAAGTTCACAAACCGATCGCCCGTCAGCGCGGATACTTTATCAAAGGCAAATTCGATCAATTTAATCGGAATATTCCCTTTTTTGCTTTGGTGCAAGCATTCCGGGACTTAATGGCACAACTGCTGACAGAGAGCGATGCTCAAATTGACCAGTGGAAGACCCAAATTTTATCTACATTGGGTGAAAGTGGTCAAGTGATTATTGAGGTGATTCCAGAACTCGAACGAATCATTGGCAAACAGCCCTCTGTGCCGGAATTATCGGGTACTGCTGTCCAAAGCCGCTTCAATTTGCTATTTCAGAAATTCATTCAAGTATTCACAACTCAAGAGCATCCCCTGGTCATTTTCCTCGATGATTTACAGTGGGCAGACTTGGCTTCTCTAAAACTGATGCATCTGTTGATGAGTGAAGCCAATAACTCTTATTTGTTAGTGATTGGAGCATATCGAGATAATGAGGTTTCTTCTGCACATCCCTTGATGTTGACCATTGAGGAGATGCGTCAAGAGGCGATTACAGTTAGCAGTATTGTCCTTTCTGCCCTTACCGAAGCCGACCTAAATCAACTGATTGCAGATACGCTGAAATATTCAGCAGAACAAGCAATTGCGATCGCCAATTTGGTGTATCAAAAGACCAAAGGTAATCCATTTTTCACGAACCAGTTTCTCAAATCGCTGCATGAAGATGGACTGATCGCCTTTGCCAGCAGAACAGGCGATTGGCAGTGCAATCTTGCTCAAATCCGGGCGCTTTCTTTTACAGAAGATATTGTAGAGTTTGTGGTGCTGCAACTCCAAAAATTGCGATCGCAGACGCAAGATGTTCTCAAACTGGCTGCCTGTGTTGGCAATCAGTTTGATTTAGAAACCCTATCGATTGTCTATGAAAAATCTCCAGCCCAAACCGCAGCAGATTTGTGGCCAGCTCTCAAGGATGGATTAATTTTGCCCGGTGGTGAAGGGTATACATTCTTTCAGAATGAGTCTGTTGTCATAGATGATTTGACAAACGATCGCGGATCGATAACTATTACCTACAAATTCTTCCACGATCGCATTCAACAAGCCGCTTATTCACTAATTCCGGCCAACCAAAAACCAGCAACTCACCTGAAGATTGGTCAATTGCTGTTGAGTAATACCCCGGAAACTGAGCAAGAATTGCTGATTTTTGAAATTGTCAACCAATTGAATCTTGGCAAAGAACTGATTGTATCTGTGCCCGATCGCGATCGACTGGCACAACTTAACCTGATGGCAGGAAAAAAAGCTAAATCTGCTACATCTTACCAGGTAGCAATTGAGTATTTAACTACCGGGATTGGTTTATTGAGATCCGACTGTTGGCACACTCAGTATGAATTGGCTCTAGCACTGCACGAATCAGCCGCCGAAGCTGCTTACCTTTGTGGTGCCCACGAACAGATGGAGCAATTGGCTCAAACAGTAATGCAGCAAGCCAAAACTCCACTAGATCAAATCAGCATTTACGAAACCCAAATTCAGGCGTATACAACTCAAAATAATGTAATAGGCGCGATCGCGATCGCTCGCCAGGGAATGAGTCTGTTCGGCGTGGTTTTTCCCGAAACATCTACCCCTGAAGATATTCAGCAAGCCCTTCAGGAAACTGCTGCCTTAATTAACGGGCGTGATATTGCTTCCTTGGTTGACTTACCCCTGATGACGGCAAAAGACAAGCTGGCTGTTAACCGAATTGTGGCAAACGTTGCTCCAGCCGTTTACACCGCCGAACCAAATCTGTTTCCCCTAGTCATCCTGTCACAAGTCAAAGCATCAATTCAGTATGGCAATGCTCCATTTTCTGCCTTCTGTTATGCCGCCTATGGCATTCTGTTAAACGGAATTCTCCAAGATATTGAAAAAGCCTATCTCTTTGGCAACCTGGCTTTGGCATTAACTGACAAATTTAATATTACTGACATCAAACCTACTGTATTTTATGTTACGGGTGCTTTTATCACCTATTTGAAGTCTCCACTACAAAAATCTTTACAGCTGATCCTGGAGGGCTACAAAATTGCTCTGGAAACTAGGAATGTATATTACGTTGCCTTCAATACGAAAGACATCTGTCAGTATTCTTATTTTTTGGGACGAGAACTGAAATCGTTAGAGGAAGATATCCGCGCTTACTGTCACGTTTTGGAAAATTTTAGGCAAGACATGGTTCTTAACTACTGCCGTGTCTTTTGGCAAACAGTTTTGAATTTGCTCGGCAAGGCTGAAAATCCCTGTATTTTAACGGGTGAGGTACTTGATGAAGCAAAATTTTTGACTCAAATGCATAATGCGAATGACTTGGTGGGGCCTCACTACTTCTGGCTACACAAGTTAATTCTCTGTTATTTGTTTGAAAACATCTCGCAAGCAGTGGAAACAGCTGCTCAAGCTAGAGTTTATCTAGTTGCAGGCACGGGCTATGCTACTGTGCAGATGTTTTATTTTTATGATTCATTGACGGCTCTGGCAGAATATTCTACAGCTACGGGCGATCGCCGAGAAATATTACTGGAGCGGGTGAGAGAAAACCAGGAAAAAATGAAGACATGGGCGCACCACGCACCCATGAATTATTTGCACAAATTTGAACTAGTGAAAGCCGAAGAATGCCGAGTCTTGGGACTGATGGCGCAGGCTGTGGATCTTTACGATCGCGCGATCGCTGGGGCAAAAGTCAATGGATACATTCAAGAAGTTGCCCTCGCCAATGAATTGGCTGCCCGATTTTACTTGGAATGGCACAAAGAAACGTTGGCGTACCACTTTGTAGAAGCAAGCTACGCGCACCGTTCCCCAGGAAAGCACACGGAAGGTATGGCTCAAATTTACTTGATGAATGCCTATTACAGTTACCTAAAATGGGGAGCTGTAGCCAAAGTCAAACAGTTGGAGAGCCAATATCCGCAATTCTTGGCTATGAGCCTTCAGGAGGAGGAAAATCCTTCTACAGACCTTAGCCTCACCACTACAATCGGATTCACACACACTAGTTCCAGTGGGACTGAAGCGTTAGATTTAGTAACGGTGATGAAAGCCTCTCATGCATTGGCTGGAGAAATTGAGTTAGAAAAGCTGTTGACAACCTTGATGCAGGTTGTAAGCGAAAATGCCGGGGCTGAAAAATCAGTAATTTTGCTGCTTCAAGAGGATAATTGGGTGGTTGCAGCTCAAAGAAGCAGCAAAGCGATCGTCGAAGAGGAGCGATCTATGCCTTTGCATGAAAGCCTTGGGGGAAATCTGCACTCATTGCCTCTTTCAGCCAGTCAGGATATTCCTAAAACGGTGGTGAACTATGTATCGCGTACTTCCGAAACCTTAGTGCTAGATGATGCCCGCAAAGAAACCACCTTTGCCAACGATCCCTATATTATTCAATGGCAACCTAAAAGCTTGCTATGTACGCCTATTCACAATCGCGGCCAGATCGTTGGCATCCTATACCTAGAAAACAGTTTGACGACTGGAGCCTTTACCCAAAACCGTCTTGAAGTTTTGCGGCTGCTCACAGTACAAGCTGCCATCTCGCTGCAAAATGCCATGTTTTATAACAATCTTGCCGTAGCAAAAGCCCAACTAGAGGATTACAGCCATACCTTGGAGCAAAAGGTAGAGCAGAGAACTTTTGAGTTGAATGATAAAAATCAGCATCTCTCGGAAACTTTAGAACAACTGCAACACACCCAAAGCCAACTGATTCAAACTGAAAAAATGTCTTCATTGGGGCAAATGGTGGCAGGTATCGCTCACGAAATTAACAACCCGATTAACTTTATCTATGGCAACGTCACCTATACCAATGAATATTGTCAAAATTTGCTGCACTTGGTCGATCTGTATCAACACTACTATCCTCAACCATTTGCTGAGATTCAAGAAGAACTAGAGGCCATAGATTTAAACTTCCTCAAATCTGACCTCCAAAAATTACTGCAATCAATGAAACTAGGAGCAGATCGCATCCGCCAGATTGTTCTTTCTCTCCGCAATTTCTCGCGCCTGGATGAGGCTGAAATGAAAACTGTCAATCTTCATGAAGGTATTGACAGCACCTTGTTAATTTTACAGCACCGTCTAGAAGAGAAAACATACCGCCCCGCAATTAATGTGATTAAGGAATATGCCCAACTGCCTGAAGTAAATTGCTACGCCAGTCAGATCAATCAAGTATTTATGAATATTCTTAGCAATGCTATTGATGCATTAGATTCATTATTCACAACTGAACATACACAAACAAAAATCCCCACCATCGAAATTCGTACCAAAATGACTGAGGCTGATACAATAACCATTCAAATTGTAGATAATGGGTCTGGTATGTCTGAAAAGGTGAAGCAGCATTTATTTGACCCATTTTTTACAACAAAACCTATTGGCGCAGGAACAGGCTTAGGATTATCGATTAGCTACTCTATTGTAGAAAAACATCGGGGACGACTAAGTGTAATCTCGGAGCTAGGAAAAGGAGCAGAGTTTTCCCTCTCTATCCCATCAAATTCAGTAAAGTGAAAAGTTCTAAGATCGGGTTTGGCACGTCAGAGTAATGGCATCTCAATCAAGCTTGACTTTTTGTAATTAAAAATTAAAAATGTAATTTTTTACAACACAACCTATAATTTAACAGTATCTTTTTCCCTGAGAAAAATTTAAAGATAAAACAAGACAATTTTTATCTTGTTTCATCTTTAAATTTTTATTTAACAGAGCCTAACTGAATAAGCGCATGTTCTGTAAGACGGCAAATTCGCCAATCATCTAATATAGAGGCTCCCATACTACGGTAAAATGCTTGGGCTGACTCGTTCCAATCTAAGACACTCCACTCTAATCGCCCACAATCACGTTCTACAGCTATCTGAGCGACTTTAGTCAACAGAGCCTTACCAATACCTTGCCTACGATATTCTGGTAAAACAAATAAATCTTCCAGATAAATTCCCGGCTTAGTCAGAAATGTTGAATAATTATGAAAAAACAGCGCAAAACCAACAGCTTGACCCGCAGATTCCGCTAATATTGCCTCTATATACCTTTGCGAACCAAATAAATGCTCCTGAAGTGCTAGAGCATTGCCAGTAACAGCGTGAGATAATTTTTCATATTCTGCAAGTCCCTCAATTAATTTAAACAATACGCTGCAATCGGCTGCTTGGGCAAAACGCACAATCAAATTGCTATCCGAAGTCATTCGTCTATAGTCCATAGTTTATAGTCCATAGTCTATAGGCAACTGGGCAATTTTTTTGAGTATTGACTAAATAAGAGCCGAAAAACGCTACAAAACGCTTGATTTTTGCGAATTGCAAAGCTAATTAAGTTTCAGATTGCATCTCTATCTTGAGCAATGTAGTTAAATCAACCAACCTTTTAAGCGTTTGGCTATGTGAGGACGGCGCAATTTCCGCATGGCTTTGCTTTGAATTTGACGCACTCGCTCGCGAGAAAGATTGAACATATTGCCAACTTCTTCTAAAGTGCATGGTTCGCTGGTTGTCAAACCATAACGCAGAGAAATCACATCTTTCTCTCGTGGAGTTAACACATCACCCAAGACTTCCCAAATCTCCTGACGCATCATGTTTTCATTCATTTTTGCTTCAGGAGACAAATTATCTTCATCTTCTAGCAAATCCATCAATTCCGTGTCTTCTTCTTTACCGACGCGGTGGTTCAGAGAAAGTGCTTGTCGCCGTAGCTGTTGTAGCTGGCGTAGTTGTTGCACGCTAATCTCTAAATATTCTGCCATTTCACCTTCGGTAGGATTACGACAGAGTTTTTGTTTGAGTTCCCGTTGAGCTTTTTTTAGCTTGTTAAGCTTTTCAACAATATGAATCGGTAGCCGAATTGTTCGCGCATCGTTAGCGATCGCTCTGGTAATCGCTTGTCTAATCCACCAATAGGCGTAAGTAGAAAACTTATATCCTTTATCGGGATCGAATTTTTCTGTAGCACGATTTAAACCCATTGCTCCTTCTTGAATTAAATCCAGAAAAGGCACTCCCCGATTTAAATATCGCTTGGCGATAGACACTACCAATCTCAAGTTAGAGCGAATCATTTTGCGTTTTGCTACTCTTCCTTGATACAAGCGATTTTCTAGTTGCTTTTCCGTCATCCCTAACTCAGAAGCCACTTCTAATTTGCTAGCTTCATGTTCCAGTTTTAACTCTAAAGCCGCTTGTATTTCTCTAAATTCCTCTATAAACCTAACTCGCCGCGCTAACTCTACTTCTTCATCAGCTTTTAAAAGCGGATAACGTGCCATTTCTTTAAAAAATGCGCCGACAGCATCATCATGTTCGGTTTTGTTGTATCCTGAAGGACGAGCCGCCGCCATGTCATCTCCATCGCGTTCGTCCGATTCCAGATTTTCTACTACAATTGGAGATTCTTCTTCTGCCACTGCATTTAAACTATCGAGTGATGGTTCTTCGATATCAGCAGCATTCTCCAGTATTTCCATTTTTCCCAATTCAACAATATTCATATTTTCCTTTAGGGATTGTTGCTTTGTTTGGTACATAATTCATTTACACCTACTCGTTTGAGGCTTGGTAGTTTTCCCTAATGGACGATGCACCCGTAAAGAATAGCGAAATATAAGCTGATGCTAATTTATCTACAGAAATAAAAATCGGCATTTACCTAGTATTTATAGGTTACATTTATATACAACCTATAACGAAACTGACCTTAGCACCCAATAAAACTTTTTTTTAGATTCCCAACAGATATATTCTTCATTTTTTTCGGAATTATCAAATATGTCAAACCCCCCTCAAACTTTCTCAACCTTAACAAATATAAAAATTTCAGCTAATCATCCAAATCTCTTAAAGTTTCATATATTTTTCTAAATATTTATAATGTTTTAGGCGCTGGAGTCCACTGTAAAAAAGGAATACCTACTAATGGGTTTACGCATTCCCGATCTGATTTCCAGTTACCTACACAATCCAAATTACAAGAGTAAGAGCTTAATTTCGATCCGATATTACTTTGTATAAAAGCATCTCATATACAGAAAGGGTTGAATATCTACCGATAGGCGGAAAAAGGCTACTCCATATTTAGTAGATAGAGTAACTGTTGCAGCAATAGCCGACATGCTTTTATTTGTATAGTGGGCACCAAATATTTATTGCATATATAGTTGATACGAATTTGTCTAGTAGATTACATAAGAGGAAAATTATCAAGTATTATGAAGAATAACAGTATTGAGAAATACCATTTAAATTTAAGAAAGCGAAAAACTAAAGTTTAGTTAGCTAGGTTGATTTTGACCAGCTATGTGAAGGAAATATTTAATTATAAAATCAGCAAGTATGTATATTAATGACATAAAAATATCTCCTTTAGTGGTAAGTGAACCGAGTGAATCATATAAGTCAGGTGAAACTGTTAATCGGTGGGTTGAAGTATTGGTAGACTGTCCAGGAAGTACAGGACTATTTACTTATCGATTGCCAGCCCAGTTAGAAATCAAACCAGGGGATATTTTGAGCGTGCCATTTGGGGCGCAACAATTAGGAGCGATCGCGATTCGATTACTGGCACAACCCAATATCGATTTACCACCAGAAAAAATCCGGGAAGTAGAAGATATAGTCAGCGTTGGATTTTTCCCAAGTGCTTATTGGGAATTACTCAACCGAGTTGCTGCATATTACTATACGCCATTGATTCAAGTAATCCGGGTTGCTCTGCCGCCAGGGTTACTGGGGCGATCGCAGCGTCGTATCCGCCTGGTTGGAGGGAGAGGGGCAGGGGAGCAGAGGGGCAGGGGGGCAAAGGGGAGTAGTTATTTACTGGGATCTGCCGATCCTTTAGCTTTTTTGACTCCAACTGCGCGGCAAGTTTGGGAACTTTTACAAGGGCAACCAGCGGGGGACTACAGTTTTGTTTACCTGCAACAAAAAGTCAAATCTGCTTATCGGGGAATTCGGGAATTATTGCGATTTGGTTTAGTAGAAAGCTACTTAGAACCACCACGACTAACTCGACCAAAATTGCAAAAAGCAGTTACGCTCACAGGTACAATTGACCAAGAGTTAACTACTCGCCAACGAGAGATTTTAGAAGTGCTGCGGCGGCGTGGTGGCGAGTTATGGTTAAATGAGTTCTTACAGATTTGTAAAACAACTACCCCTACCCTGAAAGGGCTAGAGGAAAAAGGCTACATCGTCATCGAAGAACGGGAAGTTTTGCGAACCGAACAAGGCCCAACTTTAGTAGGCGATGGTGCTAAATCTTTAACTACAGCTCAAGCTAGTGCCTTAGCGACAATCCAGACATTAGATGAATTTGCTCAAGTTTTATTGCATGGGGTGACAGGTTCAGGAAAAACCGAAGTATATTTGCAAGCGATCGCACCTCTCCTCAATCAAGGTAAATCTGCCTTGGTTTTAGTCCCAGAAATTGGACTTACACCTCAGCTAACCGATCGTTTTCGCGCCCGTTTTGGTAATAAAGTTAGCGTTTATCACAGCGCCCTCTCAGATGGTGAACGTTACGATACTTGGCGACAAATGCTTACCGGAGAACCCCAAGTTGTCATTGGTACTCGTAGCGCCGTTTTCGCCCCTTTGCCCAACTTGGGTTTAATTATTTTAGATGAAGAACACGATAGCAGCTTTAAACAAGATTCCCCCATACCCACCTACCACGCTCGTACTGTTGCCCACTGGCGAGCCGAATTAGAAAATTGCCCTTTGGTGTTGGGTTCCGCTACGCCTTCGTTGGAAACTTGGGTAAGCGTGAGGAGGCAGGGGAGCAGGGGAGCAGGGGAGCAGGGGAGCAGAGGGGCAGGGGGAGAATTCGTAACTCCTCACTCCTCACTCCTCACTCCTAACTCCTCACTCAGCACTCAGCACTCAGCACTCAGCACTCATTATTTAAGTTTGCCTGAACGCATTAATTCTCGCCCTTTACCGCCTGTGGAAATTGTCGATATGCGGCAAGAGTTACAACAGGGAAATCGTTCTATATTTAGTAGATCGCTGCAAACAGCTTTAGAGGAGTTGCAAGAAAGAAAACAACAGGGAATTTTATTTATCCATCGCCGGGGACACAGTACTTTTGTTTCTTGCCGCAGTTGTGGATATGTGTTGGAATGTCCGCACTGTGATGTGTCGCTGGCGTATCACCACACCGAAGAAAAAGCGCCAGAATTATTGCGGTGTCATTATTGTAACTATGCGCGATCGCACCCCAAATTTTGCCCTGATTGTAGTTCCCCTTATCTGAAATTTTTCGGTAGCGGTACTCAACGGGTAACGCAGGAACTAGCAAGGCAGTTCCCAGAGTTGCGCTTGATTCGTTTTGATAGCGATACCACCCGCAATAAAGGCTCCCATCGTACCTTACTTACTCAGTTTGCCAACGGCGAAGCAGATTTGTTAGTCGGTACGCAAATGCTCACTAAAGGTTTAGATTTACCACAGGTGACACTTGTGGGTGTTGTCGCCGCCGATGGATTACTAAATTTATCAGATTATCGCGCCAGCGAACGAGCGTTTCAAACCTTGACTCAAGTCGCTGGACGTGCTGGTAGAGGTGAAGATCCCGGTAGAGTGATTGTGCAGACTTATACTACAGAGCATCAGGTAATTGCAGCAGTGCGATCGCACGATTATCAATCTTTCTCTCAAGCTGAATTGGAACAACGCCAAGCACTCAATTATCCTCCATACGGGCGGTTAATTTTGTTGCGTTTGAGTAGTCTCGACCCGATTCAAGTGCAAAATACAGCGCAAGTTATTGCTACAGCCTTGAGTACAGAAGAAGAATTTGAGATATTGGGCCCAGCACCAGCGAGTGTTTTACGAGTAGCTAATCGTTATCGCTGGCAGATATTAATTAAATTTGCCCCTGATGCTTTACCGCGATTACCAGATTGGGAAGAAGTGCGATCGCTTTGTCATTCATCTGTAAGTTTAACTATTGATGTAGACCCGTTAAATATTATGTGATCGTTATGCGTAGGCGTAGCCCGTCGTAGACATCGTAAATTACTACCCCACCCAGTTGCACACTGATAAATAAAGCTGATTTGCTTAGTAATTAAGTTAATCTCTGCATAATCCACCTTCAGATAGATGAGTGAATTAAAATATCATATTATTACAAAGGTAAGTATAAATATTGAAAAGTTTTTCCTGATTTACTGTCAAACTTATATCATGTTCGGCTGATTACTTAATAAAATATCTCCATGTTCGTGTTGGGTTTCATTATTGTTAAACACAACATAAATATGGATAAAATATTGGGTTTTGTTTTTCAAAGGCCACTTGCTTGGTTGTCGAGAAACCCCCAGATGTTCGCGGTAGCATCTTTAAGAGTTGCTGTGCTATTGGCGTATCCTTATAGGGAAGCAAGCTACGCCTAGCGTCTCCCTTTGGGAGAAGAGAAGGCTTTACGCTGCACTATTGCCCTTGCTGGTTCCCCAAACTATAGATATTACAAACATTCAACTAGCTTGATATTGCTTTTGTATTAACAGCACTGATAAAAATGAACTCTGCCAGCACCAATTCATATCGTATCCATTTAAAGACTTATTATTAAGACGGCAAGGGTTAGGGGGAAAAGAGTTTCCTGATTTTTGTACAGATGCGGGAATTATAACTAATTAGGCGGACATGATATTAAGGTTGGTTTACGGTAATAATTTTGAAGATTTATTGCTTTTTACGTAATCATGCTGTGCCAAGTTGAGGCATTAGAAAGTTCCCCTATAATTCTCTTAAAAACAAGTTCAGTATTGATGTATAAAAAGTATTTAATAAATACTTTTTATACATTCTGGAGAAATGAGTTCCCTAAGACTTGCGGTCATTACGTTCGTTTATAGCTAGTGAAGGATTGCCAAGAATAATCATTGCAGATACTTGGCCGAATGGCACGCTTGTTAACGGCAAACCCATTATATATAAGGCTTTTGGGTGTGGGGTGTGGCTGAGTGGCTGAGTGGGTACAGGTTTAAAGCCTCGCCCCACGCGCATGAAAAATTCTTATTTCGCAAGGCAGGTAAAAGCCCCACCCGGAGTGTCTGTCTTAATTTCCCTACACCCCACACCCAATACAACCTGCACCCTGTTCACTTTTCTTGATTTTTCCCTACACCCAACACCCTACCCCCAACACCCTGCCCAGACGAGCTTTCAGCTTTACAAGCGTGCCATTCGATACTTGGCCAATGTTAATGGACTACTCACTTATCAACTACGAACACAACGGCAAGGCATACTATGATTTACAAGATTAAACCCAAAATACTGGTATTAGCAATTGTTCAAGGGATTGCTTTTCAACCAAATAATGCTCCTGTACCATCTGGGTATATTAAAGATATCGGTCAAGCCTACAATGATACTAGAGGTTTTGGTTGGGTGCGTGAAGATAGCTTAGGCAATAGTACACCCACTCCCCTTGATATCCAACTCAATACACGCGATCGCAACCAAAGTGGCATCGATCGGCGACTAAATAGACTGATTCATCTGCAATATCCTCCTAGCAATGCGGGAACAGGAGTGACGATACCTGCTGCTTGGGAATATGCTCTATCTAATGGTTCGTACAATGTGACTGTTAGCGTCGGTGATGCTATTAATAGTGTAAATAGTAAGCACCAGATCAATATAGAAGGGACGGCTGCTATTTCTGGCTTTGTACCAACGGCAACCAAAAAGTTTGCTGCAATTACCCGGATTGTTAATGTTGCCGATGGCAAGCTCACAATTGATGCTAAAGGTGGTAGGAATACTAAACTCAATTATATTGCGATCGCACCAGGCAATCAGCCCTCGATCAGAACGACCAATCCCAATGATGGTCAGACAAATGTGCCGCCAGATATCTCGATTACAGCAGACCTAAATCTCCCTAACAGTGGGATTGCGGTTAATACTATTTCTGCCTCAACCATCAAGCTGATTGATAGCACTACTAATATACAAGTCAATGCCAATTACAACACTTCCGGTGGTGGAGATGTGATTGTAGTGTCTCCGATAAATCGTCTCAAGAACAATACCAAATATTTGTTACAAGTCACCGACGGGATTAAAGATAGTAATGGTGCTGCATTCTTACCCTATAGCATCAGTTTCACAACAGGCTCTTTTGTGAACCCAGTAAGCAATATTACTTTCGAGCAAATCTCACTAGCGAATGTACCTATCAAACCTTACACCACAGTATTGATTGGGCCTGACAATAAACTCTATGCTGCTACCTTATTGGGTGAGATTTTGCGTTTCCCGATTAATGCTGATGGCACTCTGGGTACGCCACAAACGATTTCCTCATTGCAGACTGCAAATGGTGGTAATCGAACGATCGTTGGTATGCACTTCGATCCCTCATCAACAAATGCTAGCAACCTAATTCTCTGGGTAACAAATAACTACTACTGGAATGCAACTGTTGAGGCGCCAGAGTGGAGTGGTAAGATTACTCGTTTAAGCGGTAATAATCTAGAGACAGTAAAAGACTATGTAGTTGATTTACCGCGATCGAGCCGGGATCATCTAACCAATAGCATTGAATTTAAGCCCAATGAGCCAAACGTGCTCTATGTGTTGCAGGGTAGTAATAGTAGTACCGGCGCACCAAACACTGCCTGGAGTAATCGTCCTGAGCAGTTGTTAACTGCTGCTGTATTACGAGTTGACCTGTCCAAAATTACCTCACCTCCTTTAAGCGTTAAGACGGAGGATGGAGGTACTTATAACCCCTTTAAAGCGGACGCGCCTGTAACTATCTTTGCTAGTGGTATACGTAATGCCTACGATCTGGTTTGGCACAGCAATGGTCAGTTGTATGTGCCAACGAATGGTTCGGCGGCTGGTGGCAATACGCCAAATACACCTATCCCCCTACCTCTTGCCTGCCACAACCGGATTGATAAGGCTACTAATGGGGCATATACTAGTCCATCTGTGCCTGCTCTTAGCAGTCTAGGCACACAGCGAGACTTTCTGTTTCGGGTTGTGAAAAATGGTTATTATGGTCATCCCAATCCGAAACGTTGTGAGTGGGTGTTGAATGGAGGAAATCCTACAGCTGGTACAGATCCAGTTCAGATAAGTGAATATCCCGTTGGTACTCTACCTGACCGGAATTGGAAAGGTATTGCCTTCGATTTTGGAGAGCATTTTTCACCTAATGGTATTATTGAATATCGTAGTCATGTTTTAGGTGGTCAGCTGCAAGGCAAACTGCTGGTGACACGCTTCAGTTCAGGGAAAGACATCATTGTGCTAACACCAGGTGGCGCAAAGTTGGATATTATAAATTCCCAAACGGGTATTAGTGGTTTCACTGGTTTTAATCCAAGTCCATTGGATTTGGTTGAGAATCCCACGAATGGAAATCTCTATGTGGCACAACTCAGTCAAGAGACGGGCATGGGCAAAATTACACTTCTGCGTCCACTTAATTAATATCAGTACCGAGCGATCGCAATCAATTCATGCTTGTAGCTGGGCTGACTTTTCACGACATCTGGAAAACCTCTCTCTAAATCTCTCTCCTAAAAGGAGAGAGACTTTGAATTTTCCTCCTTCCCTGGTCGGGAAGGGGGTTAGAGGGTTAGGTTTTTGGTGGACTTTTCCACATAACGTGAAAAGTCAGGTACTTAGAAAGGGTTTTTACTGAAACTGCAAGCATTTATGTTTGCATTTACTCTTTAACAAGCATCGATCTCATAAGTTAATTTTTGTACTTTTATAATTCATTCCAAATTACGGTTGCATTCTAGCGCGACCATAAACTTTTTATATGCATTTATCTAAATCAATGGTTACGAAGCATTCAGAATTTTATAACCCGCAACTTGGGTTAATTATGATATTGATACTTAATTCCAAACAATTCGGCGACACTAATTTGCGAATGTACTAAAGCCAGCAGCGGGATTTGAACTCGCGACCTTCCGATTACAAGTCGGATGCACTACCACTGTGCTATGCTGGCAAGTCTGACGATTACTCTTAAATTAGCAACCACGATTTATTATTGTACCATAATCCATTTATTTGTCTAGCTGTAAATTCTAAAAAATATCTGCTTCATCCTAAATTAAGTTAAAAGACCAGAAATTTTAGCAATATCGCTGCTTTTGTCGGTTTAAATGGTTGTTCTGGCGTTGCCATTGTGATGAACCAGAAACAATTAGGCATTCTGAATCACTGATAAAGTTGATAAATTAATATTTATAGCAAATTTATAGCAAAAGCTAACTCAAATCCTGGGCTGAACCCAAAAATACCTGGTCAGTTCTAAAACTATATTTTCTTGGCATGGCACGGCTGAATAAAGGAACAGAAATATATAATTATTTTTTAGAGATTACAAGCATGGCAGCATTGCTCGGACGAGATTTATTAAGTCTAGCGGACATCACTTCTACTGAACTTCAAGAACTCTTGCAATTGGCAACTCAACTTAAATCACAACAGTTGAAGTTGCAGTGTAATAAAGTTTTGGGGTTGTTGTTCTCCAAAGCTTCAACTCGCACACGGGTAAGTTTTACTGTGGCGATGTATCAACTTGGTGGGCAGGTAATCGATCTCAATCCTAATGTCACTCAAGTTAGTCGCGGGGAACCTTTGCAGGATACGGCGCGGGTGTTAGATCGATATCTGGATATTTTGGCAATTCGTACTTTTGCACACCAAGATTTAGAAACTTTTGCTCACTATGCCAAGATTCCGGTGATTAATGCGCTTACTGATACAGAACATCCTTGTCAGGTATTAGCGGATTTATTGACAATTCAGGAAACCTTTAATACCCTTGCTGGGTTAACTTTGACCTACGTGGGCGATGGGAATAATATGGCTAATTCTCTGATGTTGGGCTGTGCTTTGGTGGGGATGAATGTCAGAATTGCCACTCCTAGCGGATACGAGCCAGATTCTCAGATTGTAGAACAAGCAAGAGCGATCGCTAATAACAAAACGGAAGTCCTCGTCACTCACGATCCAGAATTAGCAGCTAAGGGTTCTGCTGTACTTTACACTGATGTTTGGGCGAGTATGGGGCAAGAAGCCGAAGCAGACAATCGGATGCCAATTTTTCAACCTTACCAAATTTCAGAGCAGCTATTAAGCCTTGCTGACCCAGAGGCAATTGTTTTACACTGCTTACCAGCCCATCGTGGTGAAGAAATTACCGAAGCTGTTATTGAAGGTTCTCAATCACGAGTTTGGGAACAGGCAGAAAATCGCCTGCACGCTCAAAAGGCTTTGCTTGCTAGTATTTTAGGGGCAAAATGAAAGGAGTTAAGAGTTAGGAGTTAAGAGTTAGGAGTCAAAATAGTGAGTGTGCAATTGGCTCCTAACTACTTGCTGGTAAAAAATCCAAAATAAATGGGTAAGAGAAAAGAGAATATTTTTACTTTTGCCTTTCATATTTTTACTTTTCTCTTGTTATGGGGAGTTTTTTGTAGTACTAATGTTCTAGAGACATTTATAATTACTTCTCGGAAATTTATGGAACGTCTAACAGAAGCTCAACAAGAACTTTACGAATGGTTAGCAGAATACATCAAAACGCACCAGCATTCGCCTTCTATTCGGCAAATGATGCAAGCGATGAACTTAAAGTCACCAGCACCAATTCAAAGTCGTTTAGAGCATTTACGCACTAAAGGATATATAGAATGGACTGAAGGACAAGCGCGAACGATTCGGATTTTGCATCCTGTGAAGCAAGGTGTACCAATTTTGGGCACGATCGCTGCTGGTGGTTTAATAGAACCGTTTACTGATGCTGTAGATCATTTAGACTTTTCTAATTTCGATTTACCTCCCCAAACCTACGCTTTGCGGGTAGCTGGCGATAGCATGATTGAAGATTTAATTACTGATGGCGATGTGGTATTTCTGCGTCCAGTAGCAGAACCAAATCATTTAAAAAATGGTACTATCGTTGCCGCCAGAGTTGATGGATTTGGTACGACATTAAAACGTTTTTATCGCCAAGGCGATCGCGTTACCCTCAAACCAGCAAATCCTAAGTACAATCCCATTGAAGTCATGGCTCAACAAGTGCAGGTGCAAGGTTCTCTCATTGGTGTTTGGCGCGGTTACAACTGAGTAATGGGGACTGGGGACTGGGAAAGATAAATACTAATGTCCAATGTCCAATGCCCATTAATTAGGGTTCGTTACCATCTTTGTGCTTAACATTTTATGTACCTGACGAAAAATTCAGTGCAGCAACTGCCCACTTTCCGATTGAAATTACCATTTACAAGGGAAAGTAAGGGCAGTTATTACACGCAACCATTACCAGGATGCCCAAGAATGCCTGTGTCTCTGCAATTGCGGCAATATCAGCGTCAAGCGATCGCTAGCTGGTTTACCAACAATGGCAGAGGGACGCTGAAAATGGCTACTGGTAGTGGTAAAACTATTACCGCACTAGCGATCGCCTGTGAACTCTACCAACAGATTAATTTACAAGTTCTGGTGGTGGTGTGTCCCTATCGCCATCTCGTTACCCAATGGGCGCGAGAGTGTGAAAAATTTAATTTGCAACCCATTTTAGCTTTTGAGAATTTACGCACTTGGCAAAGTCAACTTTCTACCCAAATTTATAATCTGCGTTCTGGTTCTCAACGATTTGTCACGGTGATTACTACGAACTCCACTTTAATTGGAGATGGATTTCAGTCTCAACTTAAATATTTTCCTGCCAAAACTTTAATTATTGGTGATGAGGCGCATAATCTAGGCGCACCCAAGTTAGAAGAAAGTTTGCCGCGCAGTGTGGGGTTGAGGCTGGCTTTATCTGCCACACCGGAGAGATATTTTGATGATTTTGGGACGCAATCTTTATTTGATTATTTTGGCCCAGTTCTGCAACCGGAGTTTACTTTGAGGGATGCGATCGCTCAAGGGGCTTTGGTACATTATCTGTATTATCCGGTGTTGGTGGAGTTAACTGAGGCAGAAAGCATTGCCTATTTAAAGTTAACTAAAAGAATTGGGCGATCGCTTCTTTATCGAGATCGAGAAAATGGCGAAGCGGGATTTGAAGATAATGAAGATTTAAAACCGTTGTTGATGCAAAGGGCAAGATTAATTGGTGCGGCGGAAAACAAATTAAATGCTTTGCGCGATTTAATGATTACTCGCCGCGAAACGACTCACACACTTTTTTATTGTAGTGATGGTTCCCAAGATGCGGGACAACGTTCATCGCTACGTCAACTTAAAGCTGTTGCTAAAATTCTGGGTGTGGATTTAGGCTACAAGGTAAGTACCTATACAGCTCAAACAACTTTACAAGAAAGGGAAATTTTACGGCATCAATTTGAAAGTGGAGAGTTGCAAGGTTTAGTCGCAATTCGTTGTTTAGATGAAGGTGTCGATATTCCGGCAATTCAAACTGCGGTGATTTTATCAAGTTCTGGTAATCCCCGCCAATTTATTCAGCGACGGGGGCGAGTTTTACGTCCTCATCCTGGTAAAGAACGCGCGACAATATTCGACATGATTGTTTTGCCACCAGATTTAGATAGAGAAACTATAGAAGTTGAACGTAATTTATTGAAAAAGGAATTGCGTCGCTTTGTGGAGTTTGCTGATTTAGCTGATAACGCAGGGGAAGCAAGAATGAAGTTACTTGATTTACAAAAGCGATATGGTTTGTTAGATATTTGATGATGAACTATATAGTTATATTATTTTGTAAAATTTTTTGAGTTTTGAAAAAACAAGCATTAAGTATGAAATAATAAAATTATGAATTAGATAATAATGGGATGCAAGTAGCTTTAAAAATTTTACTTACATCCATTATCATCTAAATTGTTATTATTAACAATAACAGAAAACAATTGAATAATAAAGTCTTTTTTCAAAGAAAAGTATAAATTTAAAAAATAGTTTTTCCAAAATTAAAGATAACGCTAACAGTGGCTTTACGGAGGTAAATGCAGGACTAGAGAAAGTTAAAATATAGAAAAACTATATTTCCAAACCGAAGATGTCACAAGGTGCGAATATCGATGATGTGCAGGAGCCAATAACCAGTGCTCCGCCGGAAGTACGGCAAATTATTGAGCGGGTATGGAAGCTGGAAAAAGGCAGACTAGATAAAAAGATTAACAGCCATATAAATGATAATATTTTAGACATTATTAAGGAAGAGGTGCGATGAAGCTGACTTCAATCAAGCTCTGCAACTTTCGCTCCTTTTATGGTACGACACCAGAGATGCTTCTGGCTGGTGGAGATATTCAAAACACAACTATTATTCATGGTAATAATGGTTCTGGAAAAACTAGTTTACTGAATGCCTTTACTTGGGTATTATATGAGAAATTTAGTGCAGCATTTGCATCGATAGAACAGTTAGTTAATAAACGTGCGATCGCAGAGGCTCAAAAAGGTCAAGTTGTAGAATGTTGGGTAGAGATTGGCTGGGAACATGAAGGTAAACGCTATCGTGTGAAACGCGCCTGTCGGGGTTATAAAAACGAAGGTGATTTTGACGCTGGCAAAACTCAATTAACCATGTGGGTTGGTGCAGATGATGGCAAATGGAATATACCAACTCAGCAACCAGACGATATAATTAATCAAATTTTACCCGCTACTTTACATCAATATTTTTTCTTTGACGGCGAACGAATTGAAGAAATAGTTCGTTCTGACAAAAAAGCTGAAATTGCTGAAGCTACAAAAATTTTCTTGGGTGTAGAAGTAATCAACCGTTCCATCAGACATTTAGGAGATGCTAAAAAAACTCTAGAAAATGAGTTAAAAGCGATTGGTGATTCTGAAATTAAACAATTGTTACGACAGCAAGAAAAGATAGAACGAGAGCGTGAACGCATTACCAAGCAACAAACTGAAATTAAAGAAGAGCTGGAATATCAACAAACTTTTAAAAAAGAGACAAGTAACCGCTTACGAGAACTGAGTGCTGCTAAGGAATTGCAAGAAAGATGGCAGGATTTAGAATCGCAAAAAGCGGCAAATCAAGAAGAATATAAAAAAACCAAGGAAGCCCTAAAAAAAGTTATTTCCGCACGGGGTTATACCGTTTTGCTCTCAGAAACTACATCCCAGTTCCGAGGAATTATCAATGATTTGAAGCAGCGAGGCGAGTTAACATCAGGAATTTCGCGGGAATTTGTAAATGATTTACTCAATTCTCAACGCTGTATATGTGGTGCAGAATTACATGAGGGTAATCATTCTCATACTCATGTGAGTACGTGGTTAAATAAAGCAGGTTCTTCGGCGGTAGAAGAAACTGCAATTCGCATGAGCGCACAAGTAGATGAAATTGATAAGCAAGCTATAGGTTTTTGGGAAGAAGTTGATAGAGAACAAGCTAGGATTAATCAGTTAAGGCAAAGCATATCTCAAATTGAAGGCGACTTAGACAATATTCAAGAACGGTTGCGAAAAGATGCTAATGAAGAAATTAGCAGTTTACAAAAACGCTTAGATGAAATTGAAAGTAAAATTGATGAGTTAAATCGAGAACAGGGTGCAAATCAGCAGCAAATTGCTCAACTCACAACTGAGATTGAAGGTTTAAATAAACAAATTGCGAAACAAAAGCTGAATGAAGACAAGCAAACTCTAGCACAGCGACGGATTAATGCTACTCAAGATGCAATCGAACGCTTAACGGAAGTTAGAAATCGTCAAGAACAACAATTTCGCCTGCAACTAGAAAAGAGAGTACAAGAAATATTTACTGAGATTTCTGTGACTCCATACATTCCTAAAATTAGCGATAAATATGAACTGACATTAGTAGAAAATACTACAGGGATAGAAGCACCAGTTGCAGCATCCACGGGCGAGAATCAAATTCTCAGTTTATCCTTTATTGCCAGCATCATTGACAAAGTACGGGAATGGAGTGAGAAACGAAAAATGATGATGATTCCCGATAGTAGTACTTTCCCAATTGTGATGGATTCGCCGTTTGGTAGTTTGGATGAAAATTCGCGGCGACACATTGCGAAGACAATTCCCCAATTAGCGAATCAGTTGATAGTTTTAGTTACTAAGACTCAGTGGCGGGGTGAAGTGGAAGCAGAAATGACAGACAGAATTGGGAGAGAATATGTGCTTACGTATTATTCTTCTAAGCCAGATTGCGAACAAGATTATATTGAGTTGGGTGGGGAAAGATATCCTTTGGTGAAACAAAGTCCGAATGAGTTTGAGTATACTGAAATTATCGCGGTTGAACGTAATCTTTAAAGGATAAAGTTATGGTTGCGAGTCCAGATGGAAATTATATGTCTCCCCAAGAATACCTGGAATGGGAAGAACGCCAAGAAATCAAATATGAATATATTGATGGTGAAGTTTTCGCTATGACTGGGGGTACTCTTCCCCATAATGATATTGCTTTAAACTTAGCTTCAGCGTTAAAAAGTCAGCTGCGAGGAAGTGGGTGTCGTGTGAATATGGCGGATGGGAAAGTAGGTGTATCTGAGAAGGGGCCTTTTCATTATCCTGATGTTGTAGTTAGTTGTGATGAACGGGATAGACAAGCTATTCAATTTCTCCAATATCCTTGTTTAATTGTTGAAGTTCTGTCCCCAAGTACAGAAGCTTACGATAGAGGTACAAAATTTACGCGGTATCGTCGCATTCAGACTTTGCAAGAATACGTCCTTATCGATGCTGAAAAAATTGGTTTAGATTGCTTCCGGTTAAATGATAGAGGACTTTGGGAGTTACATCCTTATGAACAAGGGGATGAAGTTCATTTAACTAGCGTTGATTTTAACTTTCCTATTTCTTTGCTTTATGAAGACGTTCAGTTTCCTATTTAAATTAGGATTATCTTCGATTCATGATTAGGAGTTTTATGAGTATTAAAAATGAAGCTACTATTGAAGATTTGTACCATTTACCTGACAATTGTAAAGCAGAGATTGTCAATGGAAAATTGGTGCTGATGTCTCCAACTGGATTTTTACCAGGACGTGCAGGTGGTGAAATTTATGCAAGTTTACGGGATTATGAACGTCTGACAAAAAGCGGCTATGCTTTACCTGATAATGTCGGTTTTATTGTCAATCTCCCTCATCGTCGTTCTTTAAGTCCTGATGCCGCATTTTATACTGGCAAACCTACAGGTGGGAAGTTTCTTAATGGTGCGCCTGTGTTTGCTGCTGAGGTAAGAAGTGAAAATGATTATGGCGAGACAGCAGAGAAAGATATGGCTAGCAAACGCCGTGATTATTTTGCGGCTGGTACTTTGGTAGTTTGGGATATGGATGTACTTAAAGAGGAAGTTATTAGAGTATATCGTGCTGGTAATCCTGAAGAACCCCAAATTTATCGCCGTGGTGAGGTGATGGAAGCTGAACCTGCGTTACCAGGATGGAGTATGTTGGTGGATAATTTGTTTGTTTAGCGATCGCCCACATACTATCATCAAATCATACCTTGGCAATTGCGTAAACGTAGCGATCGCCCACATACTATTATAAAATAATACCTTAGCAAGTGCGTAAACGTAGCGATCGCCCACATACTATTATAAAATAATACCTTGGCAATTGGGTAAACGTAGCGATCGCTTTTCGCTGTCGGTTAAGATGGCAACAATGTAAATATTAATATTATGGCTGAAACTGGCAGAATCAGGGTTGCTAAAGATAAGGCTGAGTTGGTGAAAGGTTTAACATCTTCAGATGGTGGAACAGGGCCTTTTAATACTTTTGCTGATGTGATTGTATTTGCAGCAGCTTTGGGTGCAAAGCATAAAAAACGGGTGGCTTTGGGAGAGATTTCTAAAAGGGAACCATCGCCAATCAGGATAGAGTATTTTGCCTCAATGGGAAATGATATTTTAATAAAATTATTAGCAATTAATGAAACTAAAGATATAAAAACACTATCTATTAATGAAGAAGAATATGAAAGGCAACGTAATAATATCTTTGAAGAGTACGCTAATGGTGGATTGGAAATATTGCAAAATGAGTTGCGTGGGTCAGTAGATTACTCAGAGCGAATTTTATTATTTCTCAATTATGAGCGAACGAATATAGAGCAACAAGACGAGGAATTTGATCTTACCAAATTCCTCTCTTGAATCAGGGCATCTTCAATAAGAAGGGTTTTCCATCCATCCTAGTTTATCTTTAAGCGCCTTGACTGCGCCACTTACTGCGTTGGCATTAGTGTATAGTTTATAACGCTTATCTGGATTTTTAGGATTAGGATCTATCCTAATTAAATTATTTTCCCAAATTGGATTACTTCTTGTCCAATCTATCTGTGCAAGTTGGGAAACTTTTGCATCATCAAAATAATTGCTGTCTTTGTTGTAAGTGAAGTATAGCAATCGACCTAAAACTTCCAGACCAGCGCTCACTCCCAGTATACATTCATCTTTAAATTTTCTTAGTTCAGCAATAGTCAAATCAGCTACCTTTGTCTCAGAAATATATCTTGTATTACTGCATTCAAAGAAAAACTTATTGAGACAACTAGCTAGAGCATTAGATGAACTCTCCACATCATAGTCTTGAAGTTCAGAATCAGGATTCTTTGTAAAAGCACAACTCACAGCCCTTGTTATGTAATTATTTGTGTAAATAAATTTCTTTTGAATGCGTGGAGAATCTTGAATTTTATCTGTTTTATCATAAAAAATCTTAACTTGTTTTACTAACTTTTTAGTAATACCAACACGACCTTCAACTTCACCAAATGATAATAGCAATGCTTTACCTAGCGGTTTAGTTTGAGCCATATCTCCAAAATCTTTTCTACACTGGTCAATATCGTCTTCTAAAACCAGCGTAATGGGAAAATCATTATCACTAATTAAAGAACTTTCCTCACTTTCAATTAACTTTTGAATAGCAGTCTTACGATGTTGTCCATCTGTAATCTCTAATTTAACATCACGAGGAATTACAACTATACAAATACCTCTGCCCAATTCGAGAATTGTTATTTTATCTGCGGGTACATTTGCTGTTAGCGTCCCCAAAATCCAGGGTTTTCCTTTTCGGGCTTGTTCGATAATATAATTTTTGATCTCCTCAGCATGACCAGGGACTTCTGGGCGTTGTTTACCTAATTCAGGATCATCGTCCTTAGCAGGTTTTGCTACTAAAAGTGCTGGAAAGTCCTTAGCTGGTATATTAATTTGTAGCATTTTCCGCTTTCCCTGGCGAAAAATCAGCCCTGGATAGCAGGAATCTCGATAATGGTCTTCAAAGAATGGCGCAACCAAGTTACTAAACTTAGCTTTTATCTCTGGCGAAACACTATTATTGCTATCCTGGTTTATTTGAGCCATATAAATATTTATACCAATTAGTAGATGTTAGCAAACATGATATGCAACCCTTATGGGCTGTAGCATCGGTAAAAACCACACTGAAAAATTCATACTTAACTTGGCTAGATCAGGATATGTGGAAGCCCTACTGCTTTCGGTTCAGCAAACTGGCCATCAAAACTTATAGTTTTATCTTCTACAGTCCTAGCATCCGCTAAAGCCTTACGAAGTTCAGCACGTTCCATCTGTTCCTGAATTCCACCCAAGATGTAAACCAATAACTTCGCCGCTAAATCTCGTCCAGCAACCTGCACCCGCTTTTTATTTGGGTCATACAAAACCCCATACCAGAGAGATTGGGGATATTCCATACCACTAAAACCACCTTGCTGGTCAAACTTCCGCAACTTCTTAAAAATATCTACCAGGGAAAAACCTTTTTTAAAAACCAAAATACCCAAAGCTTGCGCTAATGCAACTTGAGCAACCGGACGAAAAAGCATGTTTCCTTCACCTCCATCCTTCTCAAAGCTGAACCGCCGTAAAGCTGGTGTATCCTCGTGTTCTAAAATCTTATAACTGGGAAGACTAGCCAAATTATCAAATAACTTGCTAAATTCCTCAATTCCCTGCTCAAGTTCTTCATCCTCTGGACGCATGGGAATTAGACCTTTCTCGAAGGGTTTCCAGTGGGGGAACTTTTGACCTAAATATCGCTCAGACATATCTTGCAGAGCTTGCAAAGTGGTTAAAACTGTAGAATTGGAAGCCACTGTTGCACTATTCCAATTGACGCGGGGATTGCGCTCTTGTCGTTGTTCTAATAATGGATGTGTAACTGCAATTTTTCTAGCAACGATCGCAAAACCATCATCCTCATTCAACTGTGTTAGTTGCCCTTTAGTCAACGGTGCAGCCATCAGGTTGACATGAACAAAAATCGATCTCACTCTCCGCCTCGCCTGGGTGCGAGTTTCCCCAGCCGCTACCGCACAGATGAACTCAATACCAATTTTTTCCTTGGGTAAATTTTGCAAGTAAGCAAGGTCTACTTGGTACTTTTCTATCAAATCATTGACTGTAATAAAACTGTCATCAGCACCTTTATCTTTTTTATAGCGCTGGAGTTTACGAGTTTTGATTAACTCCATCAACCCCTGAACCCCCATTAATCGGTGTTGTCCATCTAGCGCATAAATGGTTACATCATCCTCAGAAATATTTAGCAGACCTACCTTACCGTCTTTATCTAAGGGTATAAAATCAGTCGTAGACTTTGTGGCGCGTCCTTCCCTATCCCATTCAGCAGCTTTGGGATTATCCACCCACGCTTGATTTATCACCACCAGCACTGGCGGAAACTTATGATTGTCTCTAGCCGCTAAATACTGGACTAGCGGTGCTTGACGTGACCAATCAAGCGGACGTTGCTGAATTTCATCAATACTATCTGCGTCAATTTCGACATTATCAGTCTCAGGATTGTACTTTTTCTGAAACAGAGGTAAGCCAGAGGCGAAGTGAACCCGACCTGCGAACCATTCCAGTGTAACAGAGCTAACATAAGCCTCAGTACCACCCATCTCGGTTTTTTGAACGAGAATCTGATCTTTTCTCCCTAAAAATTTCTCTAGGAGTAAAGCTAGTACTTGTTTTTCCTTATTTTCCCGTTCCAGGTACTCTCTAGCAATATCAGCAGTTGGGTCAGAGTCTTTCATATTAATTTTTAAAAACTAGATAATATAAAGCAGTCTACATTGTCTAAAGTATTAAATATGAATATTTATTTTTTAAAAATTATTAAAAAATGCTATTCTTGAAAGCTAATCGTTAAACAACTAGTAACTGCAACTTTCAGTTACTGCGGTTATATATAATACAGGTAAAATCTCAAAAAAGTCCGCCTACGCGGACTTTGTTTGTGTGCCAGTAAATTTTGGTCTGAAGGGCGTTTAGTTGGTCGTTTATATAAAAAATGCTTGTTTAGATAGGAGGAGAGCAATGGCTACAGCACAACAACCAGAGAATAAAGGTCACGAAACGCGTACTGTAGCAGATTTAGTGGAAGATATCCAAGCTCTCACCACTGAAATTCAAGAATTATATTGTTTAGATCAGATACCTTGGGTTATTGGTTACTCAGGGGGTAAAGATAGTTCTTGTGTACTACAATTGGTTTGGAATGCGATCGCAGCACTTACACCCGAAAAGCGAACTAAAACAATATACGTTATCACTACAGACACACTGGTAGAAAATCCTATCGTTGCAGCTTGGGTACGCAATTCTTTAAAACAGATGAAATCTGAAGCCCAAGCGCAAGGATTACCATTTGAACCCCATTTGCTACAGCCAGATTTTAAAGAGACATTTTGGGTAGGTTTGATTGGTAAAGGTTATCCAGCACCGCGAGGAAAATTTCGTTGGTGTACAGAACGCCTCAAAATTAATCCCTCTAACCGCTTTATTCGTGATGTGATTCGAGCGAGTGGAGAAGCGATCGTTGTGTTGGGGACTCGCAAAGCTGAAAGTACAAAACGTGCTAGCCGAATGAGAAAATTGGAAGCCCAACGGGTACGCGATCGGCTCAGTCCTAATATGAACTTGCCAAATTCTTTAGTTTATAGTCCTATTGAAGACTGGCAAAATGATGAAGTCTGGATTTATCTTATGCAGTGGGAAAACCCTTGGAGATACAGCAATAAAGATTTATTTACTATGTATCGAGGTGCTTCTGCCGATAATGAATGTCCTTTAGTTGTTGATACATCTACCCCTAGTTGTGGTAGCTCTCGTTTTGGTTGCTGGGTTTGCACGCTGGTTAGTCAAGATAAATCGCTGGCGGCGATGATTCAAAATGACGAAGAGAAAGAGTGGATGCAACCTTTACTTGATTTTCGTAAAGAATTGGATGCTGAAGAAACCCGTGATAAAAGGGATTTCCGACGTAGAAATGGTGGTGTCCAACTTTATGAACGTAACTTAGAAGATGGGACATCTATTGAACCTATTCCTGGCCCATTTATTAAAGAAGCGCGGGAGGATTGGCTAAGAAAGTTGCTTACAGTTGAAAAACAAATTCGTCAAACAGCGCCAGAAAATATGCGCGATATTACCCTAATTACTCTAGAAGAAATGAGCGAAATTCGCCGCATTTGGCTAGAAGAAAGACACGAATTTGATGACAGCTTACCCCGGATTTATCAAGAAGTGACAGGCGAAGAATTTCAAGACCCCCGTCCTGGTGCTGACTATAGCTTACTAGGTCGTGATGAATGGATAGTATTAGAAGAAATCTGTGAAGGTGACGCGATGCACTTGGAACTCATGGCGAAATTATTAGACACAGAACGCCAATATCATAAAAAAACTCGTCGCGTGGGAATATACGAAACGCTAGAAAAATGTTTTAATACGAGTTCCCGTTCTCCAGAAGATGCGATTAAAAATGCTCGTTTGAAACGCGAATTAAGCGAAGCAGTTAGTCAAGGTGACGTTGCAAAAGTCAAGCAGATGACTTTAGGCGATGTTCCAGCAATCAATGAAGTAGATGAAGGTAAAAGTGAAAGTGATGAAGAGGTAACTTGGGCAAGTATGAAATTTAAAAAGGAAAATTCATAAGAATAGAATAATAAAAGACGAGAGTCAAGCAAACTACTTAAAGAACGTTTAAAAAAGTTTGCTTATCTTAAAACAAGCGAGGTTCTATGATTCAAGCTATACACAAATTAGTAACTTTTGAAGATTTTGCAGCTTGGCGGCCTGAAGGTGGAAGATACGAATTACATGATGGCGTGATTGTTGAAATGGCTCAACCAGTAGGAGATCATGAGGATGTTGTAGGTTTTTTAGCGCTAAATATATCTATCGAAATTGGGCGACAAAAACTTCCTTACTTCATTCCAAAAACTGTATTAGTCAAGCCATTTGAAGGTGAATCAGCTTATTCACCAGATATTTTAATAATCAATCGACCAAATTTAGTGAATGAGCCTTTCTGGAAAAAAGAATCAACTGTATCTCAAGCTACATCTATTCCCTTAGTTATTGAAGTTGTTAGTACTAATTGGCGAGATGATTACTATAAAAAATTAGCTGATTATGAAGCTATAGGTATTCCCGAATATTGGATTATAGATTACGCGGCTATAGGTGCTAGGAAGTTTATTGGTAATCCTAAACTGCCTACTATATCCATTTATGAATTAATTGATGGTGAGTACCAAGTTACTCAATTTAGAGGCGATACCCATATTGTCTCCCCTACTTTCCCAGAATTGAATTTAACCGCCGAACAGATTTTTCAAGCTGGAGGTGTGCAAATCTAGCCACGCTTACCAACACCCAGACAGATGCGATCGCATTTCTTAAGAGTTAGTGATGGTATTATCTATATTTCATAGACAATATTTTTTCTCAATGCATCAGACAAAACCATCTAATTAATTTTATCTGATTCCTTTGATCGCAAAGTTTCTGCTTCTGCGATCGCCGTCGAACTCATGTTAATCTTAGGATGTTTTAAAAGTCGTGATTGATTTATCAAATATTTTACCCCACCCTAACCCTCCCCTTATAAAGGGGAGGGAACTTGATTTTCTTGTTTCCCCCCAATATATCGGGGGGATTAAGGGGGGTAAAAAATCACACCATATAACTTTTCAAACACACTCTTAAAAATCAATGATATTTCTTGAACTCGTATTACAA
The DNA here is from genome assembly GCF_034530775.1 of Nostoc sp. DedSLP04. Lineage (NCBI taxonomy): Bacteria > Bacillati > Cyanobacteriota > Cyanophyceae > Nostocales > Nostocaceae > Nostoc > Nostoc sp. DedSLP04. The sequence continues at coordinate 88,086 of NZ_JAVRCL010000034.1, forward strand.
AACTTTGGCCCCTATAGTGGAAAACAAGTAATCAACCTTAACCCAAAAATTGATGAGGAAACCTCACACCCAATTATCTTATTAGGTGGGATGAATGGCGGCGGAAAAACTACCCTTATGGATGCCATTCGTCTCGCTCTTTATGGCCCCCGCGCCCAATGTTCTACCCGTGGGAATTTAAGTTATAGCGATTTTCTCAATCAATGTGTCAACAACAAAATAGATCCAATTGCAGACACCCGGATTGAATTACTTTTTGAACATATTGAAAACGATAAACCAATAAAATACCGTGTTGTGCGTAGTTGGACAAAAAATCCTAAAGACGGGAAAGATACATTAGGTATTTTAGGTGACAGTGATACCTGGCCTGATGCTTTAGTTAATATCTGGGATGAATATATTGAAAATCTCCTGCCATTAGGGATTTCTAACTTATTTCTCTTTGATGGTGAACAAGTTAAAGAACTCGCAGAACAGGAAACACCACCACCAGTTGTAGTAGATGCAATTCGCGGACTTTTAGGTTTAGAATTAGCAGATCGTTTAGCAGTTGATTTAGATATCTTGGTTAACCGTAAACTTAAAGAAGTTGGTAATAGTAAGGATTTAGCAAACCTAGAGGAAATTGAAACTAGGTTAACCCAACAGCAAGAAGATTATCAGACAACAGAAGATAAATTAGAAACTCTCAAAAATCAGGTAGAAGAGTTAGAACAAAAGCAGCAAGAAGCCTTTGATAAATTCATTTCTGAAGGTGGGAAGATTGCAGCAGAACGCAATCAATTAGAGCTACAACAGGATACAAAAACTGCGGAAATTGAACAAGTACGTCAGTCGATGTGTGAATTGGCGGCTGATGTTTTACCTCTGGCATTAATTCCCAATTTGCTTAATCAGGTGCAAGCACAGGGAGAAAAGGAATTTCGCCATCAACAGGTAGAAATTTCTAAAGATTTGTTAATTGAGCGAGATCAGCGCTTACTCGCTTGGCTAAATCAAGGGGAAATTTCTCCGATTCAAGTTGAAAAAATTCAATCTTTTCTAGTCCAAGATGTAGATAATTTATATGCCAAGACTATCCAAATAGAAGCACCTTGGCTATTAGCTGATAATGAAAGCTTAAGTCAGTTAGATAATCTCATATATCACTTACAAAATTCTAAACTTTCTGCAAAAGAGAAATTAGGTATTCTCAAAAATAAAGAAGAAGAAATTCATACTCTAGAAAGACAAGTGCAAACAGCAGCAGCACCAGAAGATTATACAAAGCTGCGTCAAGCACTAGAAACGGCACAAAATCAAGTTGTTGAAGCTAAAGCAAATTACGAAACAATCCGCCGCCGTTTAGCTGAGTTAGAAACTATTATAGCCAAATCCAAGAAAGAATTAAGTGATTATACTGTAGAAAATATTAAACATAAAAATAGCGAACATATTATTACCTCAGCAGCAAAAGTTCAAAACACACTCAAGATTTTTCGGGAAAAATTAACTCTGCGAAAACTCAATAAATTAGAGGAGGAAGTTAAAAACTGCTTCCTTTATCTCCTGCATAAATCAGATTTAGTGCATCGGATTACCATTGATACTAAGACTTTCAGCCTTTTGCTTTACGATTTAAATGGTAAACCTGTCCCTAAACATCGCCTCTCTGCTGGTGAAAAACAATTACTAGCGATCGCATTCCTCTGGGGTTTAGCCAAAGTCTCTGGACACCGCCTCCCAGTAGCAATCGATACGCCACTAGGTAGGCTAGACTCCTCACACCGCAGCAACTTAGTTGAACGTTACTTTCCATCTGCTAGCCATCAAGTAATTTTGCTATCTACGGATACTGAGATTGGCAAGAAAGAAGTAGAAACACTGCGAGAAAACGAAGCGATCGCCCGCGAATATCTCCTCAAATACGACTCGTCCACCCGCCAAACAACTATTCAACCAGGCTACTTTTGGTAATTCGTAATTCGTAATTCGTAATTCGTAATTATTTACCTTTGAGTCGTTTGGTGGAAGCAACTAGAATTTTGCCAATTTCATTTGCCTCTTGGAGAAGTAGTTGAAATTTTTGTCTATCCACTAGTTCGGATTCAATTAATATTTCCAACCAGTATTGTGTTTCTCTTGCTTCTTTCAAAGCAATTTCTAATTTATTGATAAAATCTCTATTAGATTGGGCAGACTGTGCTTCTCGAACATTTGCACCAATGGAAGTACCGGAACGAAGTAACTGACTTTTCCCGTTAAGTCTTGAAAAGCTTGCTCACAAAGGATTTAGGAAACAG